>QMMV01000143.1 GCA_003647435.1 Deltaproteobacteria bacterium
AAGACCTGGCCCGAAGCGTGCCGTTCTTCCCGCTCGTCGGCTTGCTGATCGGGCTATCCTCGGCGGGGGTGGCCGTTGTGCTTGAAGGCATTTTTCCATCACTTGTGCTCTCGGTGATTGTGGTGGGCTGGCTGTCCGTAACCCACGGGGGGCTTCATCTCGACGGGCTTGGCGATACTGCGGATGGTTTTTTCAGTTGTCGCGACCGGAACCGCATTCTTGAGATCATGCGGGATAGTCGCATTGGCGCCTTCGGCTGTATGACGATCGGAGGGGTTCTCGCGGTGAAGGCGGCCGCGCTCGCGTCCCTGCCCGCCGAACATCGCGTAAAGGCGGCGATCCTGGCCCCGATGATGGCCCGCTGTGTCATGGTGCCGATGCTGGGATTACTGCCTCCTGCGCGCCGAGATGGCCTTGGCCGCATGTTCGGCAAACATCGGTCCGTCCGGGAATCGGTATATGCAATGGCTTTTTTGATGACTGCGGCGTGGGTGACCGCACGATTCGCCGGTCTGATCGCCGGTTTTGCCGTTATAACGGTTACGGCGGCCTTCGTTTATCTGTGCATGCGAAGAATAGGAGGTATAACCGGGGATACTGTGGGGGCGGCAAGTGAAATTAACGAAATGGCGGCATTGCTTGTGCTTTCCGGTCAGCCCATCAGCGGGCTTTGGGGATGAAAACGGGCCCTATGGAATTCCAACACGGCGGATATGTTCTAAACCTTGCGAGTCTTGCGGGATGCCGGGCGGGGGATCTCCTCGACTTCAGCGCCAACATCAACCCGCTCGGCCCCCCGGATTGTCTCCGGCAGGTGATCTTACGCAGTCTTGATACGGTGGCGCACTATCCGGACCCGTATTGTGTGGACCTGCGCAGGGCCATTGCCTCTGCTTTCTCTTTGCCGGTGGAACAGGTCGTTTGCGGGAACGGTTCCACAGAACTCCTCTATGCGCTTCCATGTGCCCTGACGGTCACCCGGGCAGTAATTCCCGTGCCGAGCTATATTGATTATTCGGTTGCCATCACCAGGGCGGGACTGGATGCCGCCTTCATTGCACAGGATGCCGAAAGCGGGTTTTCCGTCGATTGGAGCCGCATTGATCAGGAGCTGTCCGGAGGCGAGATGGTAATCGCCGGACAACCGGGCAACCCTTCCGGCGCCATGTTCAAGCCGGCGGCCCTTCTAGATGTGGCGGACCGGCATCCAGCCACCTTGTTTGTCATAGACGAGGCCTTTGCGGATTTCGTGCGTGGTTATCGAAGCATGGCGTCTTATGGGCGGCCGAATATCATTGTTCTCAGATCCATGACCAAGTTCTATGCTATTCCCGGTCTGCGCCTGGGCTATGTCCTTGCTCCGGAACCAATTGCCGATCTTATCTCGGGATTCCTCCCCCCCTGGTCTGTAGGCGGCCTGACACAGGCCGTGGGAGTTGCTGTTCTTGACGACCGGCCATATGCCGAGAAAACACACAGGGAAATAGCGCTGCTCCGGGAGCAGCTCCATCAGGGCCTTGCGGAGATGGGCTGCTTAACAGTCTTTCCATCTGCTGCCAACTATCTGCTGATCCATCTGAATCATGCGATTTTGGATGCGCGGGAACTGGCGCGGAGGCTGCTCTCACGTCGCATTGCGATCCGCGTATGTGACAACTATAAAGGCCTGGATGATCGCTATTTCCGGGTGGCTGTTCGCACTGCGGATGAAAACCAACGGCTTCTGGACGCCATAGCCGTTTTGCTTGGTAACGAAATCGCATGAAGCAGGCCAAAAAACCTCGGTTTATCAATAGCAAATGAGTGTTTTGAATCGAATTTTAACCAGAGCATCGATAAGTGCGGTAATTTTTCAACAGCCTGCTGAAACATCCCGAGCGGTACAGCCGTTCCGGATCTGACCTGGCCCGGAGGGCCGGGATTTTCGTGCCGCATTACATTAAATGTGACGCAAATGTACCCCAGGATAAGCCGCTGTGAATAGTCTAGTTACAGATATCTGGATTGCGCTGGCGCTGGACTTTCTCATGGGAGATCCCAAATGGCTGCCTCACCCGGTGCGCTTCATCGGCCGAACCGCCCAGATGCTTGAAGGACCGGCTCGGCGAATGTCAAGCAACCAACGTCTTGCCGGAATCGTTGTGGCCGTGGCTGTCATCGGAGGAACCTGCTTGACGACATGGGGCCTATTGACGGCAGCAAGGGGAGCATCTTCACTGATCGGAGATATTGTTAGGATCTGGATTCTTTATTCCGCATTTGCCGCAAAAGATCTCTCATCCCACAGTCACGCCGTATCCGTCGCCCTCGCAGCAGAAAATCTCCCGCAGGCCCGGTACGCAGTTTCCCGCATGGTAGGCCGCGATACAAAATCGCTCGACGAGAAGGGCATCGTCCGGGCGGCGGTTGAGAGCGTGGCGGAAAACACGGTGGACGGCATAGTCTCACCTCTTTTCTTCGCCTTTTTTTTCGGTCCGGTGGGGGCCATGGGCTATAAGGCCGTCAATACGCTGGATTCCACCTTCGGTTATCGAAATGACCGCTATCTGCACTTTGGCTGGGCCTCGGCGCGAATCGACGACGCAGCCAACTATATCCCGGCGCGCTTCAGTCTGGTGTTTATCTCGATCGCCGCGCTTCTGTCAGGCGCACGGCCGATCCGGGCCTTGCGCATCGGTCTTCGGGATGGGCGGAAGCACAGCAGCCCCAACTCAGGTTATCCGGAGGCGGCATTTGCCGGGGCCCTCGGAGTCCAGTTGGGCGGGCCACTGCTTCGAGACGGGCGACTCGACATGTTCCCCCTGCTGGGAGATCCCGGGGATCCCTTGGACCGGGGACATATCCGTAAAGCAAACACTCTCATGTTTCTTGTTACGGTGCTGTTCGCACTGCTTATGTCCGGAGCCGGGATCTGGTACAAATCCATATTGATATGAGGCCATCGCATTTTGATCGGTCTGTCCCGGAGCTTTTGCATGTGGTGAATAATGCCGCTTGGGGTCACGGGATTGCGGCAAGAAGGTAAGACTCCACCGCGTAACAGGGTGTTGAAAAACGTGGCGGGCGCGGGCGAGGCAAGGCAAATGATGAATCCGGCTGTCGCAGCCGCGTGAAGACCGTCGTTTGTAAGCGGCGGTTGTTTATGAGAGAGATGGAAAAGTTTCGACTTCAGTCGGAGGATGCGCGATTTCGACCCTTCTGCCCCGCGTTACATCCGCCGGCGCATATATCGGCATACGCCATTTATCCATGGGGCCGTCCCATCCGTCAGGGCAGCCCGTCTTTCCCTCCTGTCATTCCGTATTTTTCCATATATCCCCTTGGGGTCACCATCCTTTTTCCCATGATGCGTGTCCTGGAATTTCCCACCACAACGATGGTAAGCATGTCAATGACGGTTTCATTAACGTCTCCGGAATAAACCACCCGGGCCTCCTGGCCGTTTCTCGCCGCATTCCTGACGATCCCTACCGGGGCCGTGATCCCGCGGTATTTCGTGACAAGATCCAGGACCTCCCTGATCTGCCATCTCCTTTTTTTCGACCGGGGATTATAGATGACCAGGACGAAATCGGCTTCAAGGGCGGCGACAACCCGTTGCCTTATCCGGTCCCACGGCGTCATGAGATCGCTGAGGCTCACCACCGCAAAATCGTGCATGAGCGGGGCCCCCAGCAGGGCGGCCGCCGCGGAAAGGGCAGGGAGACCGGGAATAATTTCCACCTCTATCCGGTCAAGAAGCCCCTGTGATTCCATGATCTCAAAGACCAGGCCGGCCATGGCATAGATGCCGGGGTCCCCGCTGCTCACCAGGACGGTCTTTTTGCCTCCGAGCGCCGCTGCCAGGGCCGCTTCACACCGCTCCATCTCGCCCCGCATGCCGGTGGAAATGACCTTTTTTCCGGTGAGCAGGTGAGGGTCAAGTAGCCCGATATATCGTTTGTATCCCACGATCACCTCGGCCTCGGTCAGGGCGCGCTGGGCCGCAGGCGCCAGGTAATCCGGGTGCCCGGGGCCAAGACCCACCACCTTCAGTATTCCAGGGCCAGCGCCATGGTGGCGTTTCTGCTCTTTGTCTTGGGGATGATCAGTTCGCCCTTTCCCGCCCCCAACAGGGCTGCTGCCTCGCATACGCTTTTCACTCCCATATGCCGCTTTACGGTCAGAGATGGGTGCGGCACATCTATAGTTTCAATCTGTTCACGGCTGAAAAAAAGGAGGGGGAGCCCGAGTTCCCTGGCGGCCTTGAGAAGACCTGCCTCCTCCTTTTTTATATCAATGGTGGCCAAGGCACGGAGGCTGTGCATGGATATGCATTCCCGTAACAACGTTCCCCGGATCAGTTTCACAATCTCATCCTTGCCGGTCTCCCTGTTACAGCCGATCCCTGCTACCATGCACTTCGGGTGGAGCAGGAGTCCGCCCCGGGGCACGGTTTTTTCGTGCCAGTCCACCCAGACGCCGGCCCGTCCCGGGACCCATTCCTGTTCCCATTTACAGTACTGAAGCGTCACTCCTTCCGGAGGATGGGCTCTGAAACCCAGACGATCATCCGGATCAAAGACTTGGAGAGGATTTCCCCCCAGTATGGCGCTGTTGACAATCTTGACGGCATCAAGATTGGAAATCGCCAGGCCTTTCTGCATTGCCGCCACATCAATGGAAGGCAGGCCTTCGGTATCCGTGGCCGTGGTGATGACGGCCTGCCCCCCTGTGAGGGATGCAATCCTGCGGGCAAGATCGTTTGCGCCCCCCAGGTGCCCGCTCAGGAGGCTCACGCAGTATCGTCCCCCTTGGTCCATGACCACCACCGCGGGATCCCGGTCCTTTGCCCGGATGCAGGGGGAAATGGCCCTTACGGCGATTCCCGCTGCGGTGATAAAAACATGGTTCCGGTAGTCATTAAATACCTTGCCCACCGTATCCTGGATACTGTCAAACACTATCTCGTCATGTTCGGGTTCCAGGTTTCGTGAAAGGAAGAGGTCGCCCGGAAGCCTGCCCACCAGAAAACGGCCAAGTCCCGCGCCTTTCGCCGTCAGGGCATATACGGCCGTCTCTTTCATCCCTCCCCCTTTCTGAAGCCGTGACTGAAGCCTGGGTCATATAGCCGTGAAAAGGATGAGCGCTCCTGTCCCGGCAGGATGAGAAAGACCGCCTGTTGTTTTATGCCGCGTTTTTCCACTTCCCCTGTCAGGTCTGAAAGAGTGGAGAAAAAACCATCCTCATCGGGCCATCCAATGCGGTATCCTGTAAAGACCAGGGTATGGTCCGGGTATCCTCCCGAGATAAGCTCTTCCACCATTGTCCGCGTGTCCCATGCCGAGAGGTAGATGGCGAGGGAACACCCGTGGTTCGCCAGGGCCTTGAGACGTTCCCTTGCCGGGACCGGGGTCTTCCCCTCTATCCTGGTGAGGATAAGGGTCTGCGTAATCTCCGGCAGGGTAAAGGATATCCCCGCCCGGGCCGCGGCGGCAAAGGCAACGCTTACCCCCGGCACCACCTCGTATTCCACGCCGTCCCGCTCAAGGAGCAGAATCTGTTCGCGGATAGCGCCGTAAAGGGAGGGATCTCCGGTGTGCACCCTCGCGGTCGTCCCGCACCTACGCACCGTTTCCATGATCACGGCATGGGTCTGATCAAGCGTCATGGACGAGGAATCCACAATCCTGGCGCCCTCCTTTGCGCATGCCACCACTGCCTCCGGCACGAGGGACCCGGCATAGAGGACCAGGTCCGCCTCCCGGATGAGTCGTTGCCCCTTGACCGTGATGAGTTCCGGATCGCCCGGACCGGCCCCGATAAAATATACCTTGCATCTGTTTTGCTTTTTCATATCAGTTCCTTCACTCTCCGCCCGGTTTGCCCGCCGAGACGATGAAGACCGGGTTCAGGGCCTCGAGCCGGAG
>QMMV01000144.1 GCA_003647435.1 Deltaproteobacteria bacterium
GCTTTTTCCGCTCCTTTATCTTTTTTCGGCCCGGATTCTTTTTCAGGCTCATCTTTTCCCTGGGATCCTTTATCATCGCCTTTCTGCTTTTGATCGGGCTCTTTTGCCCCTGCTTTATCTTCTCCCTTATCGCCCTGTTGCCCTGTTGATTCCGATTCCGTCTTTTCCGTCTTCTCCTTTTTCAGCTTTTCCATGGCCCTCAATGTCAATTCCAGGTTGTGGCGTGCATCCTCACTTGATGGATTGTGGATAAGGGCCTGTTTGTAATGCCTTGCCGCTGATTCAAAATCGCCCTTTTTGAATGCCGTGTTTCCCAGATTGTACGATGCCTTGAACCTTACGTCGTTATCCTCGGCCCTTCTCATGACACTGGAAAAGGCGGCTAAAGCTTCATTGTACTGGCCATTCTGGTATGCGGCACATCCACGGTTATAGCGATAACGGATATCCTTGGGATTGTCCATATCCATTTCCCCGTAAATCTTTTCTGCTTCTTGAAAACGGCCTGACCTGTAAAGCTCATCAGGATTCTCGGTTGCCAGGCCCTGGGTTGCGAAGGCGCATTGAAGGAAACCGTGAACAAAAAACAGAAGCAGTAATCGAAAGGCTGTTTTGAGCCTTGATCTGTTTTTTTCATCTATCACACCCTCTATAAGAAGAAAGAGGAACGCCGCAAGGGTAAAAAAGGTGAATCGTTCTTCATGGATTTTGATCTTGCCGCTTTTCAAGGTCTGAACCTCTGTTTTTTCTTTTATGCCATCAAAGTAAATGATATCCAGATCCAGGTCACCGGCTACCGACCGGACATAGGCGCCGCCCGAAAGAGAGGCCATATCCTTTAAGGTCTCTTCATCCAGTTTGGAGAGGACCAGTTTACCTTCTTTGTCCTTCTTGAATCCCCCCTTCCCGTCATCTTCAGGAACAGGCCCACCGGATGGCTCTCCGATACCGAAAATAAAGATCTTAATCCCCTTTTTGGCGGCCTTGCGGGCGGCTTCCAGGCCTCGGTTCTCGTTATCCTCCCCGTCTGTGATAAGCAGAATCACCTTATCTGTCCCGGTCTTGAAGTCAAAGGCGGAAAGGCCGGCCTCTAAGGCTGCCCCCATATCCGTGCCGGGCACTGGAATGAGCCCTGGCTGCAATGCGGTTAAAAACATCTGAAGGGCCGCATAATCCAGTGTCAGGGGACACTGGACAAAAGCCGCCCCTGAAAAGGCTACCAGACCCACACGATCCCCTTGAATGACCTTTAGAAAGTCGATAATCTCTCTTCTCGCTCGCTCCAGTCGATTGGGTTTTACATCTTCCACCATCATGCTCCGGGAGACATCGACCAGGATCATGATATCCACACCTTCCCGGCTGACTTCCTGATAATGACTCCCCCAGCGGGGTCCGGCCAGAGAGAAGAGCAGTGCGCTTAATACAAAGATGAGCAAGATACCCTTTAAAAAACGTTTTCCTTTGTGATCTTCCGGGGCCAATCTTTTCAAGAGATCTTCATCAGCAAACCCATCCATGGCCCTTTTCTTCTTTCGGTTTTGGACAATGAGTAAAAACCCGAAAGCAGGAAGTATCCAGAGAAAGTGTAGTATCCATGAATGGGCAAATGTCATGGGATAACCCTCAATATGGTCGTGCGTACCAAGACTTCCATCCCCAGGAGCAAAAGAGCCGGTACCAGGAAATAGGCATAGAGCTCCTTGAAATGAAAGAATTCCTTGACCTTGACCTCGGTCTTCTCCATCTGGTCGATGATATCGTATATCTCTTTGAGCCGATCGGTATCCGAAGCCCTGAAATATTTTCCATGGCCGATCTTCGCAACTTCCTTTAATGTATCTTCATCCAGATTCACCTCTTGAAGGACGATACGCGTGCCGAAAGGGGTTTTCACAGGGAACGGGGCAGGTCCCGTTCCACCCACACCTATAGTATAGATCTTGATTCCGAGAGTCTCAAGTGCATCAGCCGCTTCATTGGGTGTGAGTTCCCCGGCGTTGTGCCTCCCGTCCGTCAGGAGAATAAGGATCTTTGATTTAGCCTTGAGATCCTTGAGCCTTTTACCGCCAATAGCTATTGCCGATCCTATGGCCGTCCTGTCACCGGCCATGCCGATCTCCATCCTGTTGACCAGATCCAGCAACAGGCCCTTATCCAGGGTCAAAGGGGCCTGGGTGAAGGCCTCTTCTCCGAACACCACCAGACCGATCCTGTCCATTTCTCGTTTCTTGATAAATTTATTGACCACCTTTTTGACGGCCGTAAGCCGGGACACAGGCTTGCCGTCCAGTTGAAAATCCATGGCCTGCATAGAGCCTGAGGTATCAAGACAGAGCATGATGTCCACACCCGGTGAACGTATTTCCCTGGAGACGTTATAGAGTTGGGGCCGTGCAGCACCCAGAACCAGGAGCGCAAGACACCCCGTCCTGAGGGCCAAAGGGATCTTGCTCCGGATTCCGCTGCCCTTTCCCGACAGTTGAGCCATGATGGGCGTCAGAGAGTGGGTAATGCCGGCCGGTTTTTTACGGAGGCAGTACAGGAGCCATCCCGCCACCAATAACAGAAGGCCTAAAAGGGCTGGATAAGCGAATCGAAACATCATCGGGCATTCTCCCGGGCTTCAAGATCCGCATGGTCACCTTCCACCACAGAAACCGTGTCTTGGATGTATGAAAGGGCCCTCTGGATATCATCATCCTTGCGGGAGGGGGTAGGGACCGTGTCCGCGAATTTCACGAGATCGGCCTGTCTGAGAAGGGGCAAGATCTTTCCATCCTCCTCGTTATTGCGGATATGATGTGCGATCTCCTCTGTTGTGTATTCCGCCGCGGGGAAATGCCTGATTTCTTCCATATATCTTCTCAGGATCTCAGAGAAGATGAAGTAGAACTCCTTGACCTTCCCCTCTTCGTATAACCCCTGGGCCACCAACCGATCGATCTCTTTTCTGGCCCTGATATGAGGGGGGTCAAACACTTCAGGCAGGATATCCCTGGAGCGTCTTTTCCTGTACCACCACGCGAGGGCCGCGATGGCGAAAAGGAGGCCTGCGAGAGGGGCTGCCCAGGGCAGGTATTTCAGCCATTTTGGCTCTATGGGAATGATATCTTGGATGGGCCTGAGTCTGGCCTCCTCGGGTTTCTCTCCAAGGTTGGATAGTACTGTAAGGGAGACCGGGCCTGCACTCATTGTTCTCTCATTGCCATCTTTATCAACATAGGTGAGGCTGATCGGTCCTGATTTCCACGCCCCCAACTGGTCAGCAAGAAACCTTATTTTAATATGGTCGCCCTCTATAACACGGTCTATTATAGTAAGGCCTTCAATCCCTTTGATCTGAGGTTTTTCAGGAAGCCGGGCTCCTTCAGGAAGACGATATTTGAGGGTAAGCCATACCATATCGCCCAAAGGGACTGATTCACTGTCAAGGGATGCAATTACTATCGGCTCAGAACCTTTTGTCTTGTTCTCTGCCTGTGCAGCCACATAGGTATCAACCATGAAAAGTACAAGCAAAGACAAGACCAGGATCTTGATTTTCTTTTTGGGCCAACACTCCATGACTCTATTACTCCCCCGCCGAAAAAGCATGATCTTCGGCAACACTCCAAAAAGGGTGAAGCCGTTACACCATTCGCCTTCTCCTTTTATCAAACAGCCGAACCAGAGGCTCAACAACGGCGCCATCGGTCTTGATATCCACCAGGTCCACTCCTGTGATTCGCAACAGATCCGATAGATAGCCCTCATGGTCTCTTCGATACCCTCGCCACCGTTCCCTCAAGACCCTGCTTCCAGTATTAATGAGGATCACCTGACCTGTTTCAGGATCACGAATATTCATAAGCCCCAGATCGGGAAAGTCTTCCTCCTGAGGATCGGATACACGAATCACGGTGAGATCATGTTTTTTTGATGCCAGCCTTAAGGGTTTTTCGAATCCCCGGTCCATGCAGTCAGATATAAGGAAGACAATGGCATGGCGCTTCACGACCCTGTTCAGATAGTCAAGGACCGCTTTGATATCGGTTGACAAGTTCTCGGGCTCATAGGTAAATATCTCCTTGATGAGCCTCCAGACATGAGGAGAACCCTTCTTGGGCGGCACATATTTTTCCACCTGTGAGCTGAAGAGTATGGCGCCAACCTTATCGTTCGTTCTGATGGCCAGGAAGGCCAGCATTCCTGCAACCTCAGCCAGAAGCTCTCTCTTGAATTTTTTCCTGGTGCCGAATAGATGGGATCCGGAAAGGTCCAAAAGGAGCACTACCGTGAGCTCTCGCTCCTCGTGGAAGACCTTGACATAGGGGTGCCCGAACCGGGCGGAAACGTTCCAATCAATAGCGCGTATGTCGTCACCCGGCATGTATTCCCTGACCTCGGCAAACTCCATTCCGCGCCCCTTGAATGCGCTCTCATACTGGCCGGCAAACAGGTCATTGGCCATATGCCTGGTCTTAAAATGAAAACCCTGTATCTTTTTGAACAGTTCATCGGGAAGCATATTAGGGGACCTCAATACGTTCTAGCAATATGTTTATGATGTCATCGGTCGTGGTTTCCTCTGCCTCGGCCTCATAGCTCAGGATAATTCGATGTCTGAGTACATCCGGGGCCATGGATTTTACATCCTGTGGGGTGACGTAACCGCGGCCGTTGAGGAAGGCGCAGGCCCGCGATGCCATTCCAAGCCAGATTGAGGCCCGTGGTGATGCCCCATAGCTGATCATGGAACCGATATCCAGACCGAACTCCCCCGGATTTCTGCTCGCCCTGGTGAGACGTACAATATAATCAACGAGCTTTTCTTCCATGTGAATGGAATGCATCACCTTCCGCGCAGATTCAACGGCGGATACCTCCACCACACCGGAAACATTTCCCGTTGCCCCTTTATACACTCGGTCCATAATCTCCTTTTCCTCTTCCTCAGATGGATAATCTGCCCTGATCTTCATCATGAACCGGTCGATCTGTGCCTCGGGCAGTGGATAGGTCCCTTCTTGCTCGATGGGGTTCTGGGTGGCGAGAACCAGGAAAGGATTGTCCAGGTAGAACGTCTCGTCCCCTATGGTGACCTGGCGTTCCTGCATGGCCTCCAGCAACGCGCTCTGTACCTTGGCAGGGGCGCGATTGATCTCATCTGCCAGGATAATGTTGTGGAATATGGGTCCTTTCTTGACCTCGAAAGACCCATTGTCCGGTCGATAAACCTGGGTTCCGAGGATATCCGCAGGCAGGAGGTCGGGGGTGAATTGAATTCTCTGAAAGGTTGTCCTGATGGTAGCAGCGAGCGTCTTGACCGCCGTAGTTTTGGCAAGTCCTGGGAGACCTTCCAGGAGCAGGTGACCGTCGCAAAGCAGCCCTATCAACATCCTGGTTACCAGACCTCTCTGGCCCACAATCACCTTTTCTATTTCCGCTATGATCTGGCGTAGCCCTATGCTCTGTTTCTCAACATTCTGGGTAATTTCCTGAATATCCATGTGTCAATCTCCTCCTCTCCTGATACATTCTGCTGGTCCGTATTTCTAAAAAGACACCGCGAATTTATTGGCTCATCGCAGATTAGTGGGTAAACTTACATAAATTAACCATACAATACCGCCACTGCTCTCTGCGGAAGAGGGATATTTCATCAATCCCCAAAATCCTTGTCAGGATATTTCCAGATCGATCTACTTTGGATTTAGCCCAGCGATTAAAGATATCACGCACAATGGCGAACAGATCGCTCTTCTTCTTCATGCACATTATCACACACTGCTCCGCATCGAGGACATATGGCGATATCTCCACGGTGAGCACACCAAAGATGAAGGACCTCATGGTCACCCTCCCTGCGAAGGGCGAACATGTTCACCACCAATGTCGGAATACCTAAC
>QMMV01000145.1 GCA_003647435.1 Deltaproteobacteria bacterium
ACAAATTTCTCATCTCTATAGGCGATTTTTCCCCGGGTTTTGCAAAGGTCTGAAAATGTAAAGTAGCAAAGACAAGGGGGAAACAAAAAAAGACTATTCGCCAGTTACTTTTTCAGCAAGGTCTTAAAGCCTGCCTGCTCAAAGTGGTGATCGGTAGAAAATGCTTCCTTTATACCATTTTCTCTCATAACCACAAAACTTGTGCAGTCTATGAATGCCCATTCCTTGTCTTTCGTACCGGAGTATAAATCCCAAGCCTGTTCAAATATTTCTTCATTCACTCTAACAACCTCAATGTCTTCAGAATTCCTCTGGGTAGATTAAGCCACCTGTCTGCTTATGGGCTATCGGTGATGGGTCGGGTTGCGAGGCTCAACGCCTAAGTTTGGTAACACCCCCCTTCCTACTTCAAATATCCCTGCCGCTGCAACTCGAGCAGCACTTCCTGGGCCGCTTCCTCGGGAGTAAGCTCCGTGGTATCAATGCGGACGTCTGGATTTTCGGGAACTTCATATGGGTCATCAATGCCTGTAAAACCCTTGATTAAGCCTGCCCGAGCCTTGGCATAGATTCCCTTCGGATCACGCTGCTCGCAAACTTCCAGGGGTGTGGCTACATGCACCTCAATAAAACCTCCATACTGCTCAATCATCTGTCGCACTTGCCGGCGGGTAAGGCTGTATGGAGCGATCGGGGCGCATATCGCAATGCCCCTGTTTTTCGTGATTTCGCTCGCAACAAATCCGATACGGCGCACATTTATATCGCGATGCTCTTTAGAAAACCCCAACTCGCTTGAAAGATGCGTGCGGACAATGTCGCCATCCAGCAAGGTTACAGGGCGATCCCCAATTTCCAGGAACTGGGAGAGGAGCACCCGCGCGATAGTGGACTTTCCTGAGCCTGAAAAACCCGTGAAAAAAACGGTAAAACCCTGCTTGTGCCTTGGGGGATATGCCTTTCTCAGCTCTGCTATTACCTCCGGAAATGTAAACCACGGCGGAATCTCAAGGCCCGATCGCAAGAGCTTCCTGAGAACGGTGCCTGAAATCGTCTTTACCGTCTCATCATTGTCAACTTCACTGCGCGGAATGAATTGAGCTTTCTCCGGCACATATACCATCTCTTCGAAAGGAATAATTTCTATGTTGATTTCATCTTTAAATTGCTTCACCAGCTCCTGGGCTTCATATGGCTGATAAAAGGGGTTGCCCTCCAGGTTTGCGCCTGGTCCTGCATGATCCCGACCGACTATAAAGTGAGTACACCCGTAGTTTTTGCGGATTATGGCATGCCACAAAGCTTCGCGCGGTCCTCCCATTCTCATGGCCAGTGGCAGCAGTGATAGAAGCATCGTGTTCGGAGGATAATGGCGGCTGACTGCTTGATAGCACCGAACTCGGGTATAGTAGTCTATGTCACCCGGCTTGGTACGACCCACCACGGGCTGCAAGAGCAAGTTGGCCCTTGCCTGCCTCATCGCCCGTACTGTTACCTCAAACTGACTTCGATGAAGTGGGTTGCGCGTCTGAAACCCAACAACACGGCGCCAGCCGAGTTTGGCGCATGTAGCTCTCACCTCCAAGGGCGTCAAGCGAAGTTGTTTGAAGTCAAAATGAAGGGGCATCTGGAGTCCTTCAACCCTACCTCCAACATAATGACTGCCGGTGTGATGAAAAAGGTAGTCAACTGCAGGATGCGTGATGTCTGTTGTGCCGTAGACCGCCTGCGCCTCTCTCTTTTTGTCAATAAGCCACACTTCCTCCACATGCATCACGGCTAACATGAAACCTTCCGGGTCTCTCAGGGCAACTGACTGCCCTGCTTCCAATCGTCCTGCCTCAACTTTGGTGACATCCAGACAAATCGGCATCGGCCAGACGGCGCCATCCTGAAGCCGCATTCTGTCAAGAACCGATTCGTAATCCGGACGCGTCATAAAACCTCTAAGCGGCGAAAAGGCACCGTTCATGAGCAGCTCAAGGTCACACAGCTGGCGCTCTGATAATGTAATGGAGCGAAGGTGCAAAGAAAGATCCCGGAGGACATTCCTGCGCTCTTCATCCACAAGCAGATTGACAAGACTGCCACCATGGGGTGTGATTAGGTGATTCAATATTTTTCTCCGTTAGTGCAGAAACAGGGAACGTGGGGAAGGCCCTAAGATTGTGTTTTTGTACTATGAGCAGCAATGTCAATACAATTCTGGATCGCCATTTGCAGGTTAAACAGTATACTCTCCTGGCGATCGATATCCTGTAAAAACGTCTGTAGATCAGTATGACGTTTTTCTATAACCCGATTCAGGTGTCTTTTTACAGAACTTGATTTAGCTAATACAAGATCAGAATCAACCAATTTCTTAACTTTCCATTACCTTTCTAATCAATCCGGATTGCATCTGGCTTCGATAGTAAGCAAAATCAGCTATCCTGGCGAACATAACCATTCTATAGAAAGCGTGTTTCTTGGCATCATTAATCAGAATGCACTTGCCTTTTAAAAATATTTGTTTCAAAAGCTCTTCGCCCGCCAGGTTCAATATCACCGGATGAATATCTTTTCTCAAAGCCCGGGCCAATTCCATTGCATAGTCTCTTCTTCGCTCTCTAAGAAAATCCCGATCGCTTTTATCTAAAAGTATACCCACATCGACATCACTCAAAGGACGCGCTTTGCCTTTTGCATGCGAGCCAAAGAGATAGACGGCGATCACTTCTTCCTTGTCTCGAAAATAAACTCTTATATTCTCTTCTAACTCACTATACATAATTGGCTGGAACCGCAAAGACGCAAAGAGCGTGAACCGCTAAGGCGCTAAGGGCATAAACCGCAAAGGCGCAAAGGACGCAAAGGGTTTGTGTATTAGTTTTGAACCGCTAAGGCGCGAAGGATGCGAAGGTCTGCAGGAAGCCGAGGCTGTTATGTACCCCCCTATGGGCACAGCTCCGCCCCCTCGATTACAGCCGAAAAGCAGAATAACATATAAGGATTGTTCAATAAAAGTCGGCATTCCCACCAGGTGATATCACCAAAGAGGGACTAATTTGCCGGAAGCAAGCTCTATCTGTTGCTCTATCCTCCTGGCATCCTTTGAACTCCCCTCAAAGAGAAGAGCGGTATCGAAGGAATCGGGATCGTAGTCCTTAAGACCCCGCCAGCTGGGGCAATGACCGATCAGCGCCAGGTTCAGGGAATTTTCCCGTATTGTGGAATCGACAAGCTCTTTGACAACAGCAGGCCCAATAAAAATGATCCGGGTTTGGTTTTTCCCTTCAATGGCGCTCAATCTGTCTGCCAGTTTCTCCCGTATCTCGTTGTACTCCTTCAGCTTGGTCATCACGAACCTGGCCGCGAGGCGCGATTTGGCCTCAATCCCCTTCGGGGTCAACAGATAAACATAGCCTATCTTGTGCGGGTTTTTGCGAAAGTTTCCGATCTTGACCAGGCCCTTTTCTAAAAAGCTCTTGATTACATAATTTACCTGCCCCAGGCTGATGCCGGTCTGCTCTGCCAGTTGGCGTTGAGTTGAGATTTCCTGCCTGTATAAGGTGTCTAATATGCGGAAGTGGTTTTCTGTAAGTTTCACGGGATTGGTTATTTCAAGAATTCAGGGTTGTTCATATTTGAACGACATCCCTATATCGAACAAGCTCTTATGTCAAGAAAAAAAATGAGAGGCTGAAGGGTTTTTTGAACCGCTAAGGCGCGAAGGGGGTGAACTGCAAAGGGCGCAAAGGGATTTGGGCAACAGGCCGTTTAGAGGTGAGTGCCCCCGGAGGGGGAGCAAGATGAGTTGGAGGTTTGTCCGTACCACTGATAAGTTCTTTTTAATCCTTCTTCCAAACTTACACCAGCCTTCCATCCCAGGGTGTTTATCTTGGAGACATCCAACAATTTTCTCGGTGTGCCATCCGGCTTTGTAAGATCCTTTGTTACTTTACCATCAAAGCCGACAACATCTTTTATCAGCCCGGCCAGGTCCTTGATCTTTATATCACGGCCTGTTCCTATGTTCACAAACTCTCCTATGTCTTTGTAATCATAATCGCCCATGAGAAAGAGGCAGGCATCTGCAAGGTCATCTACATAAAGAAATTCCCTGTAAGGCTCGCCACTTCCCCAAAGCATGACGGAGTCTTTTCCGATACCCAATTTCTCAAGGACCGAAGTTATCGATTTTTCATCATCAAGGTTTACTTCCTCGTCAAATCCAAAACCCAGCCGATATCTTTTGATGTCTCTTTTTATCCCAACATAATTCTCTTGTTGAAGAAGCTTTGCCAGATGAAATTTTCTCACAAGTGCAGGAAGCACATGCGCTGTTTCGAGGTTATAGTTATCACCCGGCCCGTAGAGGTTTGTCGGCATGACCGATATGAAGTTTGTCCCGTACTGTTCGTTATAATATCTGCACAATTTTATCCCCGCAATCTTTGCTATCGCATAAGGCTCATTGGTCGGTTCCAGGCTCGCCGTCAAGAGATAGTCTTCTTTTAACGGCTGGGGTGCGAGTTTAGGGTATATACAGGAGGAACCAAGGTTCAAAAGCTTTTTTACTCCGTACCTGTATGCCGAGTTTATGACATTCGCTTCGATCATAAGGTTGTCGTAGATAAACTCCGCCTTGTAGGCATTGTTGGCCAGGATGCCTCCGACTTTTGCAGCCGCAAGAAAAACATATTCCGGCCGAACATCGCTGAAAAACGCCTCGACTTCTGCCTGCCGTCTAAGATCGACCTCGGGGCGTGTGCAAGTAATTAGATTTTGATACCCTTTTGCCTGGAGACAGCGCAAGAGGGCAGAGCCGACAAGGCCGCGATGTCCGGCGATGTATATGGTGGAAGATTTATTCATTCCTGAATTGATGGTCAGTATCGGTTTGGATTTTTGAAGATCTTGTTGCGGACAGGCCATCTGCTCCTGATACCGGTTTTTCAACCGGTGAAAGTGACACGGGTTGTTTTAAAATACTAAAAGCTGATTGTGGATCAGGAATTGTTGACGATCCGGCTGATTACGTCGTTGCATTGCTGAAGGTTCTCAAGGTACTGAATATCCGCCCTCACCATGATCTTGACCAGCTCCTTGAACGTGACGGTGGGCTGCCATCCCAACCGTTGGCGGGCCTTTGTTGCATCCCCTTTCAGATGTTGAACTTCCGTGGGGCGGAAATAGCGGGGATCGATCCTTACCACTTCATCGCCCACCCTGGGGACCTTGTTCATTGCAGCATGTGCCGTAAACGAGGTCGACCTGACTATGCCGACCTCTGAGGTGCCTGATCCTCTCCATTCCAGCTCGATACCCGCCTCCAGGAACGCAAGCTCGCAGAACTCACGGACAGAATGAGACTGGCCCGTAGCAATTACATAATCATCAGGTGCTTCCTGTTGAAGCATAAGCCACATTGCCTTTACATAATCGGGGGCGTAGCCCCAGTCTCTTCTGGCATCAAGGTTGCCCAGATATAGCTTATCCTGAAAACCGTATCTGATTCTGGCGACGGCACGCGATATCTTCCGTGTAACGAAGGTCTCACCCCTGCGAGGAGACTCATGGTTGAAAAGGATCCCGTTTGTGGCAAAGAAATTGTAACCCTCCCGGTAATTTCTCACAAGCCAGTAAGCATACACCTTGCTCGCCGCATAGGGACTTCTGTGCTGAAAAGGTGTTGGTTCATTCTTAGGTGGAGGGGCGCTGCCGAACATCTCGATTTACGAGGCCTGATAGAACCTTGTTTTCACGCCGGTTTTCCTGATCGCCTCCAGAAGCCTCGTTGTGCCAAGACCAGCAACATCACACGTATATTCAGGCATATCAAAGCTTACCCGAACATGGCTCTGGGCGCCCAGGTGGTAGACTTCAT
>QMMV01000146.1 GCA_003647435.1 Deltaproteobacteria bacterium
ACAGCATTCAGTAAATCCCTTTCATTAAACCCAGAGCAGCCGAAACTGATCAACTTTATGAAATCAAAAGGTTTATAGCTATGTCGTTGAGGGAAACCCATCCGCGGCTTTCCGTTGTAATTCCGCTCTATAACGAAGCCGGCTGCCTCGGGAGCAACATTGTGCTCCTGGACGACTATTTGAGATCACTTAAGCTTGCCTACGAACTTGTGCTGTTCGATGACGGCAGCACTGATTCTACAAGAAGGATATGCTGTGATATTGTCGGCCGGAATTTATTTGCGCACTTGATAAGCTATTCTAAAAACCGCGGGAAAGGATATGCGGTCAAAACCGGCGTGCTGAATTCTGCCGGCAGGTACATCATCTTCACCGATGCAGATCTTGCCGTACCGGTTCGTTTTATCGGAAAGTGTTTGAGACGTCTGGAAGGCGGGACCCCGGTAGTCATAGGATCGAGGCACCTCCCCGAATCATCTTTCAGGGTTAGAGAGGACCCTCTGCGCCAGGTTTTAGGCGAGATCTTTCGAAGATTTGCAAGGGCAAGCCTCGGCTTGAGGGTGTCTGATATCACGTGTGGATTGAAGGGCTTTGAGAAAAAGGCTGCATTCGATATCTTTTCCCGGTCAAGGATCGACAGGTGGGGCTATGACGCCGAGGTCATCTTTCTTGCCAGAAAACTTGGGCTTCCAATAGAAGAAATCCCAGTGGACTGGTATCATTCTTTTGACTCAAAGGTCAAAGTCGGTGCAGCTTCTGCAAGAACGCTCGTTGAGATATTCCAGATTTATTATTATTATCTCTTTGATCATTATCATCTGTCTAAAACAGCATGATGAAGGTGCAAAGAGTCTTTTGTGAGCGAACTGTCAAATCTAATGCCAAGATCCAAAAACTTCACATCGGAGCTTATTCCTGCCGCTCTCCTCATTCTAACTGCTGTTATATTTTTTCATAACATCATACTTTCCGGAAGCACTCTTTTTGGTTCCGATTTCCTTCTCCAGTTTTACCCGTGGAAAAAATTCGTGCATGACTACGCTTGGTCGAAGGGAGCCCTTCCCTTCTGGAATCCTTATCTTTTTTCAGGCACACCGTTCATTGCCAACATTCAGGCATCCATGTTTTATCCCCTCGGTTTCCTTTTCTATATCATGCCAGCGGAGCATGCATACGGCTATACGATCATGATGCATTCTATCCTGGGTTCCATATTTATGTATCTTTTTATGCGTTCCCTTTCCGTCAACAGGATAGGAGCTTTTCTTACCGCCGTTATCTTTGCATATAATGGCTTCATTATGGCCCACATATATGCCGGCCACCTGAGCTTTGTCCAAAACTACATCTGGATTCCGCTAATATTCCTTTTTCTGCACAAGTTTATTGACACGTCTGACTTCAGATACGCCACACTTGCGGGTCTCTGCCTTGGCATTCAAATCCTGGGCGGCTTTCCGCAGATCGGGTTTTACACAATCCTGGCGGTCCTGGCATACGGTCTTTTCCGCATGGCGATGCTTGTCAAGACCGGGAATTTAATCGATGTTGCCCGGCATGCTTTCGGTTTGTTTCTCATCGTTTGTTTGGGCTTTGCCATTGCCGCGATTCAGGTTCTCCCTACCCTTGAATTTACAAAATTTTCAACGCGGGCCGGGGGGCTCAGCTATGATTTTGCCACCTATGATTCGTTACATCCAAAGATGTTCCTTTCCTTCTTAATGCCGGAAATTTTTGGCTATGTTGTTGATCAGACGTACTGGCTAAGCCCTGAGAACTGGCACTTTTGGGAAACCTGCGGCTATGTCGGTATCATTCCCCTGTTTCTTGTCTTTTTCTCAACCCCGAAGAGATATTCCCTCAGTTATATTCGGCTTTTTTTTGTATCGCTCATCGTACTTGCTCTATTTTTGGCCCTCGGCAAATACAATCCGGTTTATAGCCTCGTCTACAGGCTACCGGGATTTCGGAGCTTTCGCATACCTGCCCAGATCCTGTTCCTCTATGTCTTTGGTGTAGCTGTTGTTTCCGGCATCGTAGTCAACCAGGCAGAAAGAGAACTCATAAAGCGCCGGAAAGCCTTTGAGACACTTCTTGTTGCGACAGGGGCTGGGTTCTTGCTCATCGTTCTTGCCACGAACTTAGCGCCTTATCGTTTCTTTTTCCACCTGTTCAGGAGCTGTGCGGAGGTACCAGTAGAGTTACCGCATATGGAGATAATAGGCGAGAAAATCACCTCTTCGGTGAACCGCTCGGCGCTCCTATTTTTTACTGCAGTTATTTTTCTCGTATTGCTCCAGAAAAAGAAGATCCCCGCTACATTATTCATGATCATCCTTGTCGTAGTTGCAATACTTGATTTGGGCCTGTTTTCCGTGCAGTTCATAAAACCATATAAATTCACTTTTCCACAAGAAAAACAAGCACTTGTTGATCAGATGGAAAAGCAGCCCGAACAAGGAAGGGTGTTGACGTCAAAGAGTATCTTTCTACCCAATGACGGCCTCCTTTACCACTTTCGAGATATCGGCGGATACGACCCTCTTATCCTGAAAAGATACATTTATTATTTGCAGGCAAGCCAGCGCTTACCGATGGAGAAACACATCATAACAACTACTTTTGTCAAAGACGCCGATAGCAAGCTTTTACAGATGCTGAACGTCACAGATGTGGTGCGCGGGAAAAAGCTAAGCAGACTCGAAAAGGCTGTTCCAGAAGCCATCCTCGTCAATAAAGCCGTTATCAAGCCGACTGAAGAAGTTCTCGATTTCCTCGCAAGTGATGCATTTGACCCGCGCAATATGGTGGTCTTTGAGCCTGAATATCAGCCGTATTTGGTGCAATCAAAAAATGGCGATGCTTATAAAAGGGCATGTTCAATCACACATTTTGCCAACGAAAGAATTGCCGTCAGAACTGTGGCCGATCAACCAGGCTATCTTGTCTTGAGCGAGCTATTCTATCCCGGATGGAAAGCGACAGTCGACGGCAGAAAGGCGCCAATCCTTCGCGGTAATTACATTTTCCGGGTAGTTCCTCTGACAGCCGGAAGACACGATGTGGAGTTGCGTTTTGTTTCCTGGCCTTTTTGGATCGGGGCTGTAATATCACTGCTGACATTAATTGGCTCTCTATGGTTTCTCATACGGAAACGAAAATAGTAAATAGATCCGCTTTATGCCGCCATTTTCACGCTCTACCTGGTAACAGGAAGGGCCATGCGTTATGAGTGTTAGAAAACATCTAAACCAAATGGCGAAGAAGAAATTTCTCCTTTTCTCATCTGTTTTTTTTCTCTCGTTTGCGAGCATCGTATACACGATTGATGATTACGGGCTTTCGTGGGATGAGCCATATTATATAGTTCATTCTGAAAAGATTTCAAAATGGTTTGGGAAATTAATCGAGTTTGATGCTCCCTTTTCCCGCGAGAACTACCATGAGTATTGGAACTATGACAGGTTTCATAACTGTCACCCGCCGTTTTACAAACTCTCCGGCATATTTTTAAAAAACCTAATTGGAAGGTTCTTTTTTCACAATATTGTGTATCGATACAGGGTGTCAACCGCATTCTGGGCATCTGTTTTTCTGGCCTTTTTGAGCCTTTATTTTTTCAAGGTCTACAATAATATGTTCCTTGGCATTGTTGGAAGCTGCACTTTTCTTTCAGTCCCAAGGTTTTTTGCCCACACGCATTTTTTTGCAACCGATATCATGATAGCCGCGCTGGGATTTATCACGTTATATCTTTTTTACGATTGCTCAGGAAATGCCTGGAAAACTCTTTTCTCATCAGCATTTACTGGCGCATTATTGGCTACAAAATTTACCGGGATTATGATATTTCCGATCGCCTTGAGTTTTGTTTTTGTATCAAAAAATAAAAAGCGCTTTCTTATCAATTACTTAATCTTCACGGTCTTAGCATGCATTTTTTTTATAATACTCAACCCGCACGCATGGTTTGGTATCCTCAATGAAGTATCTTTCTATTTTAAGAGTGTTCTTGACCGGGAGAGGATTATACCGATTCCGACATTGTATTGGGGCAAGGTATATAATTACAGATTACCTTGGCATCACCCCTTTGTGATGTTTGGAATAACACTGCCCGTGCTAATAGTAGTTTTTGCAATTCCTGGTATCGCTTATGATTTAGCAAACATAAAAGACAAGACGCTTTTCTTCGAGATAGTTCCGTTTATTCTACTCTTTGCAGTTTTTCTTCTGCCAAATACGCCTAAACATGACGGGATTAGATTATTCAGCATGGCCTGGCCGTTTATCATTATTTTATTTGTAAGGGGAACATCTGTCTGTTCAGAGTGTCTTGCAAAATTCCTGCTTAAATTCCCTGCGAGCATACGGGAGCATATCGCAGACTTCAACAAGTTACCTGTCACAGCAATGGCGATTCTCATAATGTTAAATGTTCTTTTTTCTCTTGCGAGCATCCACCGTTACCATCCTTATGAATTAAGCTATTATAATAAGTTCATCAATGGTCCTCCCGGAGCCGTACAAAAGGGCTTTACCATTTCATATTGGTGCGAAGCATTAAACAAAGATAGCCTGACCGAGCTTAGCGATTTTGTGAAAGATAAAGCAATTCGACTATATTCATATCCCAAAAAAGATATTCTGAAGTGGAACAGGTACTTTGGATTATTGGACGATGCTATTGATTATGTCAGTACCGTTGAAAAGGCAGACTATCTTTTGATTCTAAATAGAAAATTGCCTCCTGAGCGTTATCGTTACTTATCCCAGATTATGGTGTATCCAATTGTAACATTACCGGATAATACTCTGGTATTATGGGTTGGGAAAAATGATACGAGGCCTGAAAATGATTAGACCAAACGGGGGCGGGTTGTTCCCTCCCTTTGCATGAAAATAGTCACTATCCGGCGTTCGACGCTTCCCTGGAGGGTCTGTAGATCGCACTTGTCGTATCGCCCAATAAGAAGGGAAAAGGAAAAGATGGCCCAATCCCATCCACCCGAAAAGAAGAAGTTCCATAGCAGTTCCCAAGTCTCATTCGTGGTTGTAACCATAACACTGTTGATATTGACTCTGGCGATGTTCGGCGACGTTCTCTTTTCAGCCGGAGATACCGTCCTCTCAAAGCCGCATACGGACCTCTTCGATCAATTTGCCTGCTGGCGAGAGTTTGGGTTTAATCAACTCCGTAACGGGAACCTTGCTTTGTGGAATCCGCATATCTTTTCAGGTGTCCCATTTCTTGGAGGTTTTCAATCAGCCCTGTTGTATCCCCTGAATGTTCTTTTCTTGATATTTCCATTAGCAAAAGCGATCAACTTCAGCATTGCGCTGCATGTTTTTCTAATCGGCGTGTTTATGTATCTATGGGCATACTATCGCAGGTTACATCCACTCGCCTGTCTTCTCTCATCTGTCCTCTTAATGTTTTGTGGAGCCCATTTTATGCATATTCAAGCCGGACACCTCCCTCACTTATGCACAATGACATGGGCCCCCCTCGTGTTTTTATCTATCGATGGTTTTTTTGAAAAGCGCTCCCCTGGGTGGTCTCTTCTCGGGATGTTTGCCGTTGCCATGCAGATTCTTGCCGGGTATCCCCAGCATGTTTTCTACACTGCAGTTGCGGCTGGAGTCTATTCTCTACTTTGCTTGTGGAAAGCCGACAAGCGAGTATTAGTAGCCGCGGGACTTGCGGGCATGTACGCCGGAGCCAGCGCCCTCGCTGCAGTTCAGCTTTTTCCGGGGATTCATGTAGCGGGGGAAAGCATTCGCAGTTTCGGGCTTCCTTACGAATTTGACTTCAAGGTGTCCTTCCCCCCGGAAAACCTTGTTACCTTCTTATCTCCTCA
>QMMV01000147.1 GCA_003647435.1 Deltaproteobacteria bacterium
CAACTATACGGCTGAGCAAAAGGTAGCGATCCTGAAAGAACATCTGGTAGAAGGCAAACCTCTATCAGACCTGTGCGATGCATATGATCTTCACCCCACGGTGTTCTACCGGTGGCAGAGGGAGTTTTTTGAAAAAGGGGCCCTAGAGCCATGAGCGAATACCAATACTACGAGTTTCTGGCCATTGACCGGCCTCTGACGGAAGAGGAGATAGCCGAGCTGCGGGCGCTCTCGACACGGGCCACGATCACGCCGGTCAGCTTCACCAACGAATATAATTGGGGCGACTTCAAGGGCAACCCCCACAAGCTGATGCAGCGCTATTTCGATGCCCATGTCTATGTGGCCAACTGGATGACGGCCATTTTCATGGTGCGGCTGCCCATCGAGGCATTGACCCAAGAGACGGCCAAGGCCGTGGCCGCACCTTATCTTTTGGATATCAAGGCCACCAAAACCCATTGGATCATTACCTGGAGTTTGGAGGAGTCGGAAAACTACGACCGCTTCGGCATGGAGGACGGCCGTGGCTGGATGGCGCGCCTGGCCCCGGTGCGCGATGAACTGCTGCGCGGGGACCTGCGCAGCCTGTACATCGGATGGCTGGCGGCCGTCGCCGGGGAGATGATGGATGACGATGAGATGGAGCCGCTGTCCGTGAGCGGACTGGGAAACCTGACGGCAGCCCAGCAGGCGCTGGCCGAATTTCTGGAGGTGGACCCGGACCTGCTGGCCGGTGCCGGCATGGACAGCCCGTCTGCTCCGAAGGCGGAAATCTCGGAACGGGAAATGGACAAATGGATCGATGCCCTGCCAAGAGAAGAAGTCAATTCGATCCTGAAACAATTGCTGGAGGGCAAGGGGCAGCAGGCCGAACGGTCCATCAGGAACCGGTTCGCATCATGGCGGCGCGGCTTACAGACGGGCGATACCGACGCACCCCGGCGTACGGTGGGAGAATTGCGGCAGAACGCCGAAAAGGCCCGACAAATTCGGCTGGAAAAACAAAGACGGGACCGAAAGCAACGGGAGATCAAGCGACGTGAGAAACGCAAGGCGTATCTGAAGAATCTGTCCAGTGATTTTACCAAGGCCTGGGCGTCGGTCAAAGAACCTGTCGAGCGCGGATCGGGACGGGGGTATGACGAGGCCTGCCGCATGCTTGTCGACATCGCCGAAGCCTATGACCTGTTTGCGACCAAAGAGCAATTCCATAAAGAACTGAAAAAGTTCATGGATGGTCATACGCGACGCAAGGCGCTGATTCTACGGCTGGTGAAGGCCGGCATCTGGAGGGAAGAATGAAAGATGGGAATGCGAAATTCCAAAAAGGCTAAGGAACTCGAAGCCTTGGACAGACTTATTGAGGAAATCACCGTCGACGCATACGGCGATGATGAGCAGCTATGGGCCTTTCGGCAGGCCTTCGAGGATGACGTTGCCCTGCCGGCCGACGGTTTCGTCATCGGGGAACCGGTTTCTGTGGTCGCAATAAATTATGACGGTAACGAAAGACGCGGTCTGACGGTAACGTGCCGTCGCGAGGACGGTTCCGAATATGTGGTGGCGGTCTCCGAGGTCGTGTTGCCGCAGGCATCGGAAGGGGCTCGCTACATCGCCGCTTACCGCAGGTGGCTCAACCTTGATCCTTACCCTGCCGAAACCAAGAGACGTTCCCGACGCGGGCGGCAGCACAAGGTAGCAGACGATGATATCGACCTGAGTAAACCAGTTGAATTGGTCGCCTTATCGGTCAAGGAACGTGCCGCCCGGTGCCGTTTGCTCGGAAGCGACCGGATCATCACCCTGCGCGCAAGCCGTCTCTGGGAGGTGGTGCCTGGCGCAATCGTCACGGTCAAGCCAGGAAAACAGTGGCGTTACGGCGGTCATCCGTATCTTTCAGGCGAGATTCAGTCGACCCGGATCGATGTGAAGGCCCTCGACCTGGCGCCCTTGGGGCTTGCAGAGATGGGCATGTGGGACCCCAAGGAAGAGTATTGGGGAGAAGAAGGCGAACCCATCGAGGAATGGGCCAAGCCGATCATCGCTCATGGCCCCCGGCCCATGTTCGAAATGGAGCAGGTGTTGCCCGGCGAGGACCCTGACGATCCTTTCAATGACCCCATCACCTGGTCCAACGATCTCAAAGATGCCGGCGAGCGGGCAGAGGCGGAAAAGATCTTGATGGAGCTGTGCCAGGCGGACCTGCGCTGCCTCGATGCCCACTCGCATCTGGGCAATTTTGTTTTTGATCACCGGCCGCAAAATGCCATCCGGCATTACGAAGTCGGTTTGCGCATCGGCGAGCTGTCCTTGGGTGACGACTTTACCGGCGTGCTGCCGTGGGGCCTTATCGACAACCGTCCGTTTCTGCGCTGCATGCACGGCTATGGACTGTGTCTCTGGCGTCTTGAGCGCTTTGACGAGGCGGCGCACATATTTGAGAAGATGCTCTGGCTGAACCCGTCCGACAACCAAGGAGCGCGGTTTCTCATCTACGAAGTGAAGGCAAAAATCGCCTGGGAGGATCGAGAAGTCGAGTGACAATCAAAGGAAAACCATGAGTCCCGTGAAGCGAAAACAGGTCGATCCGATAGAAAAGGCCATCGAAGCGCCACTGTCTCCCGGCCGCTTCATTCCCTATAATGCCGCCTGGTCGTTTTTGGAGGATGTGCAGGGTGTTGCGGATGACATCGGTAAAATCATCCGGAAAGAGCCGACACGAGCAGCGCGTCTGTACGAGATCTTCATCGCAGCTTGCCATGAAAAAGCCGATGAGATCGACGACTCGAGCGGTAATTTCGGCATGCTGGTTGAGGAACTGTTTCAAAGTTGGATCAAAGCGCGTCAGGGTGCAAATTTTGATCCGGACGAGACCGCAATATCGTTGATATCCTGGATGGAGGACGACCCCTACGGATTCTGTCACGACCTTGAGCGTGGGGTTGTGAAAGTGCTCGACAAGAAGGGGGTGGCGGCATTCATCCAGCAGTTTCGCGCCAAGCTCGAATCCGCTCCGACCCGGAATGACGAGGAAAAGCGTTTTTCCGACTACGAACGCCGACGGTGGGATGGAGTACTGAAGACTTTGCTGGCAGCCCTGGATGTGCGTTTGAAGGGTGAAACCCTGTGGCTCAACCTCAACCAGATGGCCGGGCTGTTTGAACGGGACAAGTCCGTCATCTCTCGTCACCTGAGAAATATTTATAAAACCGGTGAGTTGAGCCGGAAGGCAACTGTTGCATTTTTTGCAACAGTTCAAGAGGAGGGCGGGCGACAGGTTGAACGCCGAATCGAATATTTCAATCTCGACGCGATCATTTCTGTTGGATACCGCGTCAATTCAAGGCGCGGCACCCAGTTCCGTATCTGGGCCACCAATGTCCTGCGGGATCACTTGCTCAAGGGATATTCTCTCAATCAGCGCCGACTGAGGGAATTACGACAGTCACTCAGACTGGTGGAGCGGGTGCTGGACCATTACGAGGTGGATTCGGACCAGGCCAAGGCGCTATTACGGGTTGTTACGGATTACGCCTATGCCTTGGATCTGCTGGATGATTACGATCATCAACGCATAAGCGTCAGACGGGTTCGCAAGGACAAGGTAGGGGGTGTGTCGTACAGCGAGGCCATGCAGATTATCACCCAGCTTCGCAAGACCTTTGGGGCGTCTGCGTTGTTCGGCAAGGAGAAAGATGGCAGCCTGGAAAGCTCGCTCCAAACAATCATGCAGTCATATGACGGGCGGGACCTGTATCCCAGCTTAGAGGAGAAGGCCGCCCATCTGCTGTACTTCCTGACTTCCTGGTCAAAAACCACAGTTTCGTGGACGGCAACAAACGCATCGCTGCGGCGTTGTTTCTCTGGTTTATGGAAAAGAACCGTGCCCTTTACCGCGAAGATGGCTCCAAGCGGATTGCCGACAACGCATTGGTGGCCATCACGCTGATGATCGCAGAGAGCAATCCTGCGGATAAGGAGACCATGGTCAAACTGATCGTCAATTTGATCAACAGCCGGAATTGAATCGTAGGCGGGCATCAATGGCGAGCTGTGGTATTCTATGACAAGAGCTCTGAGATGGGGAATGCAGACAAGGCAAACCAGAAATATGACTCAATGCGCTTCCACCTCATCGGAAGCGGCCTGGTCTTTCCTGCCTGCGCCGAGGCTTCGGCAGGCAGGGATAACCCGTTGAAATTGAAGGTTTTCGGTTAACTGCAGGAGAAAGAGAACCGTTATGATAAGGGTTGCACATGTGGAGGGATAAGATGGCTGTTCGACCGATTTTTGATCCCATTCGGGCGGGGAGACCCATGCGTGTGGCGGCCTTCATGTCAGGCTCCGGGACCAATATCGTCAAGCTCCTGGAGCATCAAAAAGGCCTCGAGGCCGAGCCGGGAGGCTCTCCTTTCCAGGTGATTTTCATCTTCAGCGATCGGTCCGACGGCGCTTGCCGCGGCGAGCGGATCGCCTTGGAGCACGGGCTTCCCTATTTCAGCTACGACACCCGCGCCTTTCACCGAATTCGGGGGGTCAAGCGCACGGTTAAGACCCCGGAGGGCCTAGCCGCCCGAAAGGCCTATGACGAGGTGGCGCGCACACTGGTCCGGGCCTTCGAGATCGATGTAATCGCCCTGGGGGGCTATATGAGCTACATCACCCTTGACCATTGCGTGAATGTCCACCCGGCGGACCTCTCCATCCTGACACCCGAAGGAAATCGGCGGTTCGTGGGGGATCGGGCCGTTCATGATGCCATCGAGGCCGGGGAGAAGAGCCTGCGGTCCTCGACCCTCTGGACCGATGAGGGCGTGGACACGGGGCCGCTGTTGATGGTCTCCGAACCACTGGCCGTGTCCCTGCCGGAGCCGCTGGAAGAGTTACTGAGAGACCGGGTGCGTTTCGACGAGGTGGCCGATGCGCACCAGGAGCGCTTAAAGGAAGTGGGGGACTGGAAGATTTTTCCCCGAACCGTAGAGATGATCGCCCGCGGGAGGTTCGCTCTGGACCATGAGGGTAGGGTCTATGTGGACGGTCGGCCGGTCCCGGAGGGTTTCAGGGAATAGGGCGGGTTCGGTTCGTCCGCGGGTAGGTGCTCTCAGGCGTGTCTGTCCGCGCCCTCCGGCGGAAGCTCCAGGGGCCTCCCCACGGCTAAAGGGTCATTCAAGAGAAAGCTTGAATTTCCGTTTCATGAAGTCCATGAAGGCGTCTCCGCCCTCATGACCGGGGCGGCTCCCCAGGGCCCAGAAGAGGTATTGTCTTTCATAAGGGGCCTCTTGGGCCTCCACCCAGTCCATCGGATAGCAGAGTACGGGGGCTTCCTGAATCTTCCGGGAGCGAAGGAGCTTTGCCGCGGCGGAACAAACCATGTCCCAGGAAAGTGTGTGGGGGTCCAGCACCCACACCTTGACTCCGTTGAGCAGGTCCGACAGGTCGAGACCCAGGTCCGAGCGGTTCAACAGGAGAATCGCCTTCGGATCCCGGCCCTGTTTCAGGCTGTAGACTTCCATCTCCCGGATCAGCCCGTTCTGCGCATAGGTTGCGGCAAGGGTTGCGGCCTCCGGAAGTGCCCGGGGCAGGCCCAGGGCCTCCAGCATGAGCCCTCCCGATTGTTCCTCGTAGGTCTTCTCGAGCAAGGTCAGATCCTTTTTCGTGCTTTTCCGCAAGGACCATCCCTTCCCGAGGCCCGTCGAGGCTTCGGTGGTTTGGAAAAGGTGGTAGGAAAAAAGGTCTATGGAGCATGCCCTGGGATTCTTCAAACTCC
>QMMV01000148.1 GCA_003647435.1 Deltaproteobacteria bacterium
ATCCGGTATAGACCGCCTCAAACTCGAGCATAACCGAGCGTAAAGAAAGAACAGCGCCTGGACGGTACAATAACATGAACTGGTTGCCAACATCAGTTAGGCTAAAGCATAGGTTCGTTGCTTAACTGTTCTTTCTTAACGCTCGCTAACGCTCTCAGACAGTGAGACAGCCTATACCGGATTGCCCGTATGCTCATTGTGTCTGTTTTTTGAAACCGCTAAACTGATACAATTTTTGAAAATATTATTGCGGATGGCCTGTCCGTTCCGTATGTCTGTCTAAAGTGCTACGATTTTTGAAAAAATTATCCCCTACAGGGCATCTATGCTTTTTGAAAGGGCTCAAGTGATGCCATTGCACGAGATTTCACAAGAAGCAGGTATTCAAAATGGACCTTTTTCGATTAACCATACACGAGGCTTATGAACTGCTCGAGAAGCGGGAAATTAGTTCGGTAGAGCTGACCTCAGCAGTTTTTGACCGTATTGAAGAAGTTGACGACAAGATCCGTGCCTATCTCACATTAGCCAAGGATCGTGCGATAGCCGAGGCAAAGAATGCAGATAAGCTGATTAAAGCAGATAAGGGTGGCCGTTTGACCGGTATCCCTCTCGCGATAAAGGATGTTCTTTGTACAGAGGGTCTCAGGACCACCTGCGGGTCCAGGATACTGGAGAACTTTATTTCTCCGTACAACGGCACGGTTGTCGAGAAATTGAAAAAATCGGGGGCGGTTATCGTAGGCAAAACGAATATGGATGAATTTGCCATGGGTTCTTCCACCGAGCATTCTGCCTTTTTCCCAACTCATAACCCGTGGGATTTCACTCGCATTCCTGGTGGCTCAAGCGGTGGCTCTGCAGCGGCGGTAGCCGCCGATGAATGTCTCGGCGCACTGGGATCGGACACGGGTGGCTCCATACGCCAGCCTTCTTCTCACTGCGGGGTTGTGGGTATGAAGCCAACATACGGCAGGGTATCTCGCTTTGGCCTTGTGGCCTTTGCGTCGTCTCTTGATCAAATTGGACCGATTACAAAAGATGTGACAGATTGTGCCATCCTGATGAATAATATTTCCGGTTACGATCCCATGGATTCAACTTCCGTCCCTCGACCCGTACCTGATTATACAGAGGCGCTCCGCCCGGGACTCAATGATCTTGTAGTGGGTATACCCGGGGAGTATTATGCTGAAGGGATAGATGAGGACGTGGCAAAGGCTGTCGGTGATGCGATCAAGGTTGCCGAAGATCTTGGCGCAAGGTGCAAAGAGGTCTCCCTTCCACATACAGAATATGCCGTAGCTACTTACTATCTGATTGCTCCTGCCGAGGCAAGCTCAAATCTTGCTCGCTATGATGGTGTTAGATACGGATTTCGGGACACGACATCAGGGAATTTGTTGAGGATGTACCAAAACACACGTTCAAAGGGCTTTGGAGCGGAAGTCCAACGGCGTATCATCATTGGTACTTATGCACTGTCTGCCGGCTACTATGAGGCATATTACGGCAAAGCATCCCAGGTGCGCACTCTCATCATGGAAGACTTCAAACATGTCTTTGAAACCTGCAACGTCCTGTTTGTTCCGACAGCACCGACGCCGGCTTTCAAGCTTGGGGAAAAATTAGATGACCCCCTTGCCATGTATCTTTCCGACATTTTCACTCTGCCAAGCAACCTGGCCGGCATACCAGCCGTTTCTATCCCATGTGGGTTCAGCAAGGAAGGGCTGCCCATCGGGCTGCAAATCCTGGGCAAACATTTTGACGAAGAAACGCTTATCAGAGTTGCCTATAACTTTGAACAGGCAACCGATTATCATACAAGGAAACCAAATCTGTGACTTGTTCCCGGGTGGAACGGTTCAACATTCACTGTTCGCGGTTGAAGAGCCCTGACCGCCTATTAGCATGAGGATGACATTTCAATAAAGAAAATTCGTGCTAGTTGAGCCTTGATGAAACAAGCAGGTTCATAAAGGCTTCGCGGGTATCTTTCAAGAAGTTGCATTGTTACCAAGGTTTGTCGTTCAACGCTCATAGATTGTCGGCTGTGAACCTGGAGCCGATCACTTTAGATTCTTTTCAGTGATTGGTTATTTGTGATTGGAGAGGAAACATATAATGACTGTTGAGCCTGAAGGTGAAGATATCAGAAAGGCAACAAAGTGGATATCAAGTGAGCGCTTCCACAATCCGGGCGCGCGCCTTGCCACCTTGATCGAGCAGGCATCTGTCAGGTTTGACCTGTCTCCAAAGGATGCAGAGTTTCTCACGCGTTTTTTCTTAAAAAAGAATGACACCGGAAACCCTTAAACCATGCCACATATAAAAATCCTTCCGGAAGTACTGTCCAACAAGATCGCCGCCGGCGAGGTAGTGGAGCGTCCAGCCTCCGTTGTAAAAGAGCTCATCGAAAATGCCATCGATGCTCAAAGCAGCCAAGTCGTAGTCGAAATCCAAAAGGGTGGACGTGCTCTCATTCGAGTATCTGACAACGGCACCGGAATGGACCGTGATGATGCCATCCTTTCCATAGAGCGGTATGCAACCAGCAAAATCCGTGACGAAAAAGACCTTTTTTCCATCGGGACACTTGGATTCAGGGGAGAGGCCCTTCCGAGTATCGCCTCTGTCTCTGACTTGGAGATAATTACCCGAAGTGGGGATTCCGATGTGGGCACCCGGATCATCGCCAGGGGCGGAAAAATAGAGGACGTTACCGACATCGGCGCCCCGCGGGGTACGCTAATTTCCGTACGTCGCCTATTTTTCAATACCCCCGCGAGGCGGAAGCATCTTAAGTCTGAGCAGACAGAGATGGGTCACATCAGTGACACCGTCACACGCATGGCCCTCGCCAGGACTGATATACACTTTAAGTTCTTCCACAATGGAAAGACGCTGGCAAACTGGGCTCCCACGGCAACTCCCCTTCATCGCATAGCAGATGTCCTCGGCACATCCCTGCAGGATCACCTCTATGAGGTCAACGGTGAAAGGAGCGATATCCGGATCAACGGGTTTGTTGCTTCTCCCGAAAATACCAGATCAACTTCCCGTGGGATGTATATCTATGTGAATGGTCGATTTGTCAGGGATAAGATTCTCCATCACGCCGTGATGCAAGGCTATGCAGGCCGCCTGATGAAGGGAAAGTTTCCTGTAGTGGTACTATTTGTGAAACTCCCATTCGACCAGGTGGATGTAAATGTTCATCCCACTAAGAACTCGGTTCGCTTTGCTGAGCCACGTGAGGTCCACGATTTTATTGAAAAGAGCATAGCAAAAACCCTCGACACCTCAGATAGACCAGGATGGGGACGGCGGGGCCTGCGGATGGTTCCCCGAAAACCTCAACCCTACGTTCATGCATCACTGCAGACTCAGGTCAGCGAGCCTGCAGCACAACCCCTATCACAACCTTATGGTCGCCCTGTTGACGCTACAGGGCTGCTGTGGCAGAAAGCCCCTTTTTCTTCGCTCAGACTCATTGGCCAGCTACACAACAGTTATATCGTGTGTGAGTCTGAAGATGGCCTAATCCTCATCGATCAGCATGCCGCCCATGAAAGGGTGGTTTTCGAATCTCTTAAGGCAGCCTACAGAAAATCAGAAATTCCCAGCCAGAAACTCCTAATCCCTGAAAGACTCGAGCTGAGCCACAGGGAAGCAAGCATTCTGGACGAGCTGCTCAAACACTTTAGCGGTATCGGTCTTGAGATAGAACCGTTTGGGGGAAGAACTTATCTTGTGAGATCGGTTCCGGATATCCTAACGGGCAAGCCTGTTGCCCCTCTCGTGACAGAGATAATAGAAAAAGCAGCCGAAATCGGCCTTGTATCCGGCCTCAATCGAGCAGTGGACGAGTCTCTAATCATTATGGCCTGCCACGGGGCCATACGTGCAGGACAAAAGTTGTCTGATGAGCAGATGAAGACCCTCCTGAAGCAACTGGATGAAGTACAAAACGCTACTCATTGCCCTCACGGCCGCCCCACCGTCATTTACAAGAGCCTGCGGCAGCTCGAAAAAGACTTCAAGCGTATTGTCTAAAGCCCGATGAAAGTCTTGCTTGTGAATCCGGGTTGGGGGAAAATGGTCAGCAGGGTGGGACGTCGCTTCAACCGGGCGTGGCCCCCCTTGGGCCTCATGATCGGCGCTGCCCTTCTCGAGAAAACCGGAGCCGACGTTCGGATCATCGATGGGCGGGTGGCATGTAACTGGCGAAAAAGACTGAGGCGCGAGGCAAAGGAGTCTGACTGGATTGGGCTTACATCGTCTCCCCTGGACCGGTGGCAGTGCCCGAATTTAGAAATTGCGCACTTTGTAGATATTGCGCGGGAGCTGCCATCCGACAGATTGTTGATTATGGGTGCACACGGCACTCTCTTCCCGCAGGCGATGCTGAAGGCAACCGGGGCAAAGGGAGTCATAATTGGGGAACCGGAAGAAAAACTTGCAGCACTCTGCACGACAGAAGACTGGACGAGTATTCCGGGGATCGTCTTCCGCAGAGGGGCTGAGATAGCTCGAACTGGGGAATCTTCCCCGCTGGATCTCAGCCGCCTTCCCATGCCTGCTTTCCACCTGATCAAACCGCAAAAATATTCCTATGAACTTCTGGGAAGACCTTTCGCACTCTTTGAGACGTCAAGAGGGTGCCCTTATGATTGCAGCTTCTGTTTCAAGGCCATGTATGGACGTGGAGTCCGTTACAAACCGATTAAGCAATTGATGGCAGAGATTGAATGTGCAGTTCGAGAGCATGGTTTTCGCTATGGCTACTTTATGGATCTGGAGTTTACAGCAAACCGCAATCACGCCGCTGCTGTCTGCGATGAACTCATCGGTCGGAAGTATTCTTTGCGCTGGTGCTGTCAAACCCGGGCCGACGCTGTCGACGCGGCGCTCCTTGACCTGATGAGGCAGGCTGGTTGCAGGCTGATTCATTTCGGTGTGGAGTCCGGCTCTCCCCGCATCCTGAATGAGATTAACAAAAGGATAAACCTGGAGTCAATTGAACGAGGGATACGCCTTACCAAAGAGGCGGGGATAGAGTGCGCCTGTTTTTTTATGCTCGGTTTTCCCGGCGAAACCGAGTCCGAAATGGAGCAAACGATAAAACTTGCCAGGAAGCTGAATCCAAGCTATGCCTCTTTTCATGCCGTGACCCCGTATCCGGGCACTTCCCTGGCAAAGTCTCTGCACCCGTCGGTCAGTACGGAGGTCTCAGAGATGCATTTCCCGGTACATTGCGCTGGTCATAACCCCGCTTTTTTGGACAATATGGTCCGCAGGGCCTATCTATCATACTACCTGAGACTTCCGTACCTGCTGGAGCGCCTTCGTGACGGAAATCCTCGATCATGGCTATGTCAGTTGCAATTGTTTTTGGGATTTGCTCGTTGAGTGCAACCAGGCGGCGAACCAGCCAAACCTAAATTTTGCGTATCAGTTCAGATTTTTGAAAATGTCAGTTTTTTGAAAGAGCTAATGTGATATCATTGCCTTTTTACGGCCTGTTACCCAAATCCCTTTTTACTTGGTCTAAAATGTTTTTTGACAAATCGTAACACTTTAGCTCTTTTAAAAAACAGACATACGGAGCGGACAGGCCATCCGATTGGAGACTGGCTCACTGTCTGAGAGCATTACTGAGCGTTGAGAAAAAACAGTATCCTGGATATTCAC
>QMMV01000149.1 GCA_003647435.1 Deltaproteobacteria bacterium
TAACATCCATTCGCTCACAATATCAGTTATCGTCAAGGGTGAATATCCAGGATACTGTTTTTTCTCAACGCTCAGTAATGCTCTCAGACAGTGAGCCAGTCTCCAATCGGATGGCCTGTCCGCCCCGTCTGTCTGTTTTTTAAAAGAGCTAAAGTGTTACTGGATTTCGAATTTCTGCCCGAAAAAATGAGAGGCTTTGATCGTCCATTATTTCAGCTTATACGGATTAATGGTCAGCACAGGAACGGGTGATTTCTTGACCACCTTTTCAGCTATGCTTCCAAAGATCCTATGCTCCAGGCCTTTGCGGCCATGCGTTCCCATGACCACAAGGTCAATCCCTTCAGAGTCAATCATTTTTAGGATTTCGACGGCTGGATCTCCAGACGCCAACCTTCTTTGCAAGCCGGGACAGCCCTGCAACTGTTCCTCGCAAACTCTATCCAAGGCATCTTCAGCGCTTTTTAAGGCCTCCTTTTCGACCTGATTCATGGAAACATGGGGCATGTAAAGCTTGCCCCATTTGTGGAGGTCTTGGATTACGTGAAGCAAATAGATCACGCTATTGTATTTCTCAGAAATTGAGAGGACATAAGGAAGAATCCTCGAAAAGTCTTCTGTCAAGTCACAAGGGAAAAGTATCTTTTTTATTTCTGCCATAAGCTACACCTCTTTTTCGGTTAATACCTCAAACCCGCCCACAATGTCAAAAAGCTCTTCGTCGATCGAACTCTGGCGTACACGGTGAAATTGAGCTGTAAGCTCTTTGAGACGATCTTCTATATTCCTTTCAGCTCCCTGCATGGATGAAAGACGGCTGACATTCTCACTTGCCTGAGACTCTGCAAAAGCACGGTACAAAGAAACAAAAAAATACTGGCGGATCAATGACGATACCAAAGGCTTCCAGCTCATGGTAAAAGTTGGCAGTACACGGGAGGGCCAGGCTCTTTTTTCCAACTTTAAAACCCAGTCGATATCGACAGGCAAAAGATGCAAGGCGCAGGCACGATAGGATGAAACCGAAACAAGTTTGTTGTAGAACAGTATAACCTGATCAAGTTTTTCCCTTGCGCGCCACTCTTCTATCTTCATCAATATTTCCCGGACCACAGGTGCAATACCAGCCGCCGATCCAGGAACAGAAAAGTACTCATTAACTACCTCCCCTGCCGCTTCAAGAGATGCAACAGCACGTACACCGACGGCCCATAGAATTCGATTTTTTCTGTTAATACCAAGACCTTTCATTTTATCGATTGCGTAAGATACGACCTGCTCATTAAACGGGCCGCACATCCCCTGGTCCGAACCAAAGATAATCGCACCGAGATACCGACTCGGTCCGGGTTTAGCCATCACCACTTCTTCCGGTTTATTTCGCATAGCAATTTGAAGTCCCATTTCAACCGTTCGATTATACTCGGCAAGGGATTCCGCTGCCTTCTCATACTGTCGGATGCTCACTGCTGCAAGGGCCTTCATTGTCTTTACGATAGACCGCAGATCTTCAGCGCACTTGATCTTTTTCTTCAATGCCTCAACCGTCTCCATCACTATCTCCGTTGTCTATGGCGTTTCTGGCGACATCCAGAAGGATCTTTCGATTGTCATGGCTGAGTTTTTCCCCTGCCTGAATCTGTTTGCACAGCTGCGGGATTTGCTCGATAACTGCCCTACGGATTTTCATTTCCGCCCCGGGGATCCTGTCAACGGGAAGGTCATCAAAGAGACCCCCCGTCACAGCCAACAAAACGGCAATCTGTTCAGGAACCGGTATCGGTTTGTATTGGTTCTGTTTGAGGACTTCGCGGACCCGGCGGCCGTGCTCGATAGTTTTGCGGGTATTCTCATCAAGCCGGGTTCCAAAACGGGAGAACGCCTCCAGTTCCTCGAATTGTGAGTAAGAAAGACGCAGATCGCCGGCGACTGCGCGGTATGCAGCAAGTTGAGTTTTCCCGCCCACCCGGGAAACCGACTTACCAACATCCACGGCAGGCAGGATTCCCTTTTGAAACAGGTCAGGAGAAAGATAGACCTGTCCGTCGGTTATCGAGATAAGGTTCGTGGGAATGTATGCCGAAATATTCTGGGCCTCAGTCTCAATAATGGGCAAGGCGGTCAGGGAGCCGCCTCCACGCTCCTTACGCAGATGAGTAGACCGCTCAAGAAGGCGTGAATGAATATAGAAGATATCCCCTGGAAATGCCTCCCTGGCAGGGGGGCGCCGGAGAAGCAAAGAAATCTGCCGATAGGCCTGTGCATGGCGTGTCAGGTCGTCGTAGACGACTAACACATCGCGCCCCTGTTCCATGAAGAACTCAGCCATGGTGGTGGCAGCATACGGGGCAACGAATTGCAGGCCAGGGGGGGCATCCCCCCCTGCCACAACCACAATAGAATATTCGATGGCCCGGTGCTGACGCAGGTCGGCAATCAACTTTGCTACGGCGGAACTGCGCTGCCCTATAGCACAATAGACACAGAGAACATCTTTATCTCTTTGATTTATAACCGTATCCAGTGCAATCGCGGTTTTTCCCGTCTGGCGATCACCGAGGATGAGTTCTCGCTGCCCGCGGCCGATGGGGATGAGGGCATCCATCACCTTGAGTCCAGTCTGAAGGGGAACGGTTACAGGATCGCGGTCCATAATACCCGGGGCTTCTCTTTCCACCGGCCGCCGCATCATTGTGTGCACTGGCCCCCGGCCGTCTATCGGTCGACCCATCGGATCAACAACCCGACCGAGCAACCCCTCGCCCACCGGCACATCCAGTACCTCACCCGTGCGGTGGACCTCACAACCGGCTTTCAGGTTCTCATTTTCGTCCAGCAGGACGACCCCAATCTCTTCAGGGTCAAGATTAAAAATCATGCCCAGCATATCGCCTGGAAAGCGAACGAGTTCTTCTGACTTCGCCCCCGGCAGGCCCTCGAGGCGGGCGATGCCACGGCCTACATACGTTACAGAGCCGACCTCCCGGGCCTTCAGGTCGGCCTTTTGTGCTTTTAATGCCTGATCAAGAACCGGGAAGGTGCTATCAAGTATGCTTTTTAGCGGCTTTGGATCTTCTTTCATCCTCTTGATAAACCTCTTGCTGAAACAGCTTAGATATAGCCTGTTGCAAGGTGGCAAGATAATTTTCGAGGTTCCATGAGATCTTGCGGCCATCGACCTTCAACTCAATCCCGCTGATAATATCAGCCGCTACCTCAAACCGCACTTCTATGCCGTCAGCAAACTGATCATGTACCACTTGTTCAATCTTGTGGCGCATCTGCGGGGGGATTTCAAATGCGCTCCGTACCAGAATACCCTGTCCGGACCTGCGCAAAGATTCCGCGACCGCTCCCTGCTCGACTTTATCCATCTTCTGGATCCGTTCAATGAAGACATTGATCATTTGCCGTTCGAGATCGACGTTTGCAAGATCAGCCAGGGCGCGACGGGCAGTGGCATAAACGTGGCTTGCGGCCCGCTCGCGCATCTCCTGAAGGAACGAGGCTTTTTCCCGCTCTATCGCTTCATGCCATCTGGCCTCGATCTGCCTGACCTCAAGACGGGCCTTCCTTATGAGCTCTTTTCGCCGGGCATCGGCTTCTGCCCTTGCGTCTACGAGCATTTGTTGACTTTTTTCGTCAAGCTCCCGCCTCTTTTTGTCATACAACTCTGCCTTCAGATTGGCTTCTGTTTTTCTCTTTTCGGCTTCTTTTAATCGGGAAGCGATTTTTTCTTCCCGTCTTTCCATAGCCCTCATAATCGGACCATACAGGAAACGCTTGAGCAGATAAACAAGAACCAGGAAGTTCACAACCTGGGCGCCCACGGTAAACCAATCAATAAGCATGGGCTATCCTCCAGCTTTGGATATTGCAAAGTCCCAGAAGGGGTTGGCAAAAATCAGGATCATGGATACGACAAAGCAGTAAATGGCCGTAGATTCAACCATTGCCATACCGACAAACAATGTTCGGGCAATCGTAGTCGCTTCATCCGGTTGCTGAGCAATAGAGCTCAATGCCTGTGATAATGCTCGCGCTTCCCCTAAGGCGGGACCGATTGAGCCGATGGTAATGGTCAATCCCGAAACAATAATGGAGATCATCCCGATGAGACCTATGTTATCCATTTGGCACTCCTCCTGTAATATTTTTGGTTTTCGATTTGGTGGCTCACCCTTTCTACGAAAATTAAATGAGTGTATCAGTTTAGATTTTTGAAAATATTATTGCGGATAGGCCATCCGATTGGGGACTGGCTCACTGTCTGAGTTTGAGACGGTCTCCAATCGGATGGCCTATCCGCTCCGTATGTCTGTTTTTTAAAAGAGCTAAAGTGTTACAAATGAGTTATGAGAGTTAGCTACGAGAAATGCCTGAAATTGTTTGCCTGGTAACACGACAGGTTTTTGAAAACCTCTGCGTCTATTTCTTCCAAAAGAGCTGAGGTGTTAGTTTGCTTGAACATCTACTATGCCCCATGTTTATGGTTTCCTTCTCCTTTACGGTAGCGGGCCCCCGTGCCAGCAGCAATATAGACCATGGAGAGGATCGCAAAAATGTATGCCTGCATAAGCCCGATTATCAACCCCAATGCCTGCATGACGACAGGGAAAAAAAGGGGTGCGATGGCAAGCATCATAGCGGCGATCACCGTCCCGCTCATAATGTTGCCAAATAGTCGAATTGCCAGGGCAAGTGTGCGCGACAGCTCACTAATGATATTGAACGGCAACATAAGCACGGTAGGCTTGATATATTGCTTGAAGTAATTGCTAAAACCCTGTTGAATAATCCCGTATACGGGAACTGCTACAAATACGCAAATGGCAAGTGCGGCCGTTGTGGAAAGAGAGCCAGTTGGCGGACGATAGCCAGGAACAATACTGAAAATATTTGACAGTGCAACAAACAGGAATATCGTCCCCACAAAGGGCAAGTATCGGTCCGGTTTCTGCCGGCTTATGTCGCGGATCTCATTGTTTATACCTTCTACCACGACTTCAAGAACGTTCTGCCAGCGAGAGATACGGATGTCTGTAGAAAGCTTTCGAGTTATCAGCCAGGAACCGAGAGACAGAAGCACCATCACCAGCCAGGTGAACACAATTGTGGCGTTTAGCAAAAAAGGGCCGTGTTGCCAGATGACGATTGTATCAGGGGTTATTTCCATGCTTTTCACCTCGAAATAATCCAAGAGAGTCTTGACCTGGTCCCAGCCAGCGCACGAGCAAGTTTCGTATCGCGAGGAAACCGAGCAGACAGATCATCAGCCGTTCCCAGTGACCGTCCATGACGAAATAAAAGCCGACCATGGTCAGCCCAAGCCGCCCGATAAAACTGCACAGGCTCAAAAGGGTCGGCCGTTGCACTTCCGGGAGCCGCCGCACTGTCAACCACAAGCCACCAAAATAAAAAAAACCGAGCCCAATGCCTGCAGCAAGAGATAGAATAAGAGGGAAAACTTTACCCATGCTCTTCTTCGTCGTCTTCTTTTTGGATCATTCTTCGCTCACGGCCGATCCAGTACCAGGCATTCAGACAACCGACGACAACTCCGATAACAAGAAGCATAAGGGTCCACGAATAACGGCTTGGCCATTTTTGATCTATCCAGATGCCGATGGCGATGCCAACCAATGTAGGGACGGCTACGGACCAGCCGACGATTCCAAA
>QMMV01000150.1 GCA_003647435.1 Deltaproteobacteria bacterium
ATGGATCTGATTTGAACTTCTAAGCGCTGTTTTTTCTTTACGCTCAGTTAGGCTCGAGTTTGAGACGGTCTCCAATCGGATGGCCTGTCCGCAATAATATTTTCAAAAAGCTAAACTGATACCAATTTTGGTTTTTGAAAACATCTGGGCCCACAGGCACTTCGCTTACAGACTGCCTGCCGGCATGCAGGTAACTGAGCGTAAAGTAAAACAATCGCAGGTTTCGGGTTTACATGTTCACTTTGCTGACACCTGACACCTCAATGACAACCTGTCCGCTCCTTATCTGTGTTTTTTGAAAGAGCTAACGTGTTACCCTTTGTATAAGCGGGTTCACGGTCTAAAGGTTCAGGGTTACAACCATTGACCGTTGAACCGGGAACCTGTGAATGCATAGCAGATTTTTTCATTGAAAAGTTTGAATAAATGGTGATAGCATCACAAATAATGGTTGTACCAGAAGCCACCATAAAGAGATATTACCGGATAGATCGCCGTGAGATCCACTACTTGAAATTCATACTTGAAGGCTACGACGGAGTTGCTGCAATGAAAACCATCGATCCGCAAGAAGGTTTGGTGGCGCTTCACATTGGACCCGGATGTGAAGAGGAAGTGAATATGATCATCGAAGATGTTGGAAGGCGAGTGCAGATTGAAACAGCAGAAATTCTGAAAGGGGATGCCTTATGAAAACGATATGTCTATTTGCCATGATGCTCCTTTCTTATGTGTTTCTGGTAGGGATGGGACCGCTCGGAGGTCCGGGATCGATCAAGGTACCAGAGCCGGCAAAGAACTACGCAGCCACTATTGTAGATCGAACTGATATTTCTACGCGTGTTGAAAAGTTCAGCTTCGACGGCCAGACAGCCATTTCTGGCAAATTGGGAGATGGTCACGTAAGCATCAGCTTTGACAACATTTCATCTATAAATTTCGTACTCAAGGACAAGACCTTGCAGGCAGACGTCCTGTTAAAGGATGGTAAAACTGTCCCTGTAGTGGTCAAGAGACTGACTCCTTGTTACGGTAAGCTCTCTTATGGCGAGTTTAAGATTAACACAGAGGATGTAAAGTCAATTACTATACACGGATTAGTACAAGAAAAGCAATAGGTTGCGACATAGGAAATAGTGAAAAGCAAACTAAGCCATCTAAGACCGAAAGGCCTGCATATAGTTACTATGGGCTGCCAGATGAATGTTTACGATTCACAGCAGATGGAGCGACTCCTGGAGCCGATGAATTACAGGCCTGCTCGGGATCCGGAGAAAGCCGATCTTATTCTGTTAAATACCTGTTCCATACGGGAAAAGGCGGAGCATAAGGTTTATAGCCTGTTGGGGCGGCTTGCCAGGCTAAAGCGGAAGAAGCCAGGCCTGATTATTGGTGTAGGTGGATGTGTAGCCCAGCAAGAAGGCCATCGCATCCTTGAACGGGCCCCTCATGTCGATATTGTTTTTGGCACCTTTGCCCTGAGGCGGATTCCACGTCTTGTATGGCAGGTGATCGAAAAGAAAAGGCGAGTGGTCGACATCGGTGCAACAGAGTTGGTGGAGCCGCCATGCATAAGGCCGTCACAATTCCAGCGGGGGCGTGCCACCGCCTTTGTGACAATCATGACAGGTTGCGATAATTTCTGTACCTATTGTGTTGTTCCATATGTGAGAGGTCGGGAAGTCAGTCGAAGACCTGAAGCAATCTTGAAAGAAATTCAGTACCTGGTGGAAGCTGGCGTTCGGGAAATCACTCTTCTTGGACAGAACGTAAATGCCTACGGGATGAAAAAAGGCCATGGCTGTGATTTTCCGACTCTGCTTGAAGCCGTAAATGGCATTGAAGGCTTGAAGCGCATACGCTTTACAACGTCGCATCCGAAGGACCTTTCCGATGCCTTGATTGCTGCCTTCGGCAGCCTGAACAAACTGGCTCCGCACATCCATCTGCCGGTACAGTCTGGCTCGGATCGCGTGTTAAAACATATGAACAGGAATTATACGAGAGATTACTATCTTGAAAGGGTAGAAAGCTTGCGCAATGTCCGTCCGGACATCGCGATTACGTCTGATATTATTGTGGGATTTCCAGGTGAAGAGGAGATTGATTTCAAAGAGACCCTAAGCCTCGTCGAAACCGTAGGATTTGACAATTTGTATATCTTTAAGTATTCTGATCGTCCAAATGTTGCAGCCTCAAGATTTGCCAATAAGGTTCCGGATGATATTAAGTCTGAACGCTTCTCCAGGCTCCTTGAGCTTCAGGCAGGGGTTACCCTGAGAAAAAATCGATCGGTGGTTGGAACTATCCAGGAAGTTCTTGTGGAAGGTCTTAGCAAAAAAAGCGATGAGCAGGTAACCGGCCGGACTCCTTGTAACATGATAGTGAACTTTCCAGGCACAAAGCAGCTTATCGGGGAGCTTGTGCCGGTCAAAATTGAGAAGGCCTTTTCACATTCCTTGTTTGGATTTCCGGTAAATCGCAGGGAAGATCACTATGGTAGAAAAGGAGGAACACCATATGCTGCATGAAATGAAGGTTTCCGGCATAGCCATTGATCCTGCCTCGAATGCCCCTATTGTTATTCTCAAGACAATTGAAGGAGATCAAGCACTTCCGATATGGATCGGCATCCTGGAGGCAACAGCGATTGCCACAGAGCTGGAAAATGTTCGCATGGCCCGTCCAATGACTCATGATCTGTTTAAGAATTTCCTCGACATGCTTCAAATAAAAATCTCCAGGGTAGAAGTGTGTGATCTGAAAGACAACACCTTTTATGCCCGGATCTTTTTCTCATTCGATAATCAGTCATACGACATCGATGCCCGCCCCAGTGATGCTATCGCCCTCGGTCTCAGAGCCGATTGTCCTATTTTTGTAGAAGATAAAGTATTCCAGAAGTCCAGGCACCTCCAGGAGGAACCGGAGGCCTGGGATAAGAGCGAGGAAGGCAAAAAAATGAAAGAATACCTGGAAAAACTCCGCCCTGAAGACTTTGGCAAATTCAAGATGTGAGAAGCTGTGATTGATCTGCATACCCACTCAATCTTCAGCGATGGTGTCCTTGTTCCTTCGGAATTGGCTCGCCGGGCGGAAGTGCTCGGCATCAAGGCTATAGGTATCACGGACCACGCTGATGCTTCCAACCTCGATTTTATCATTCCGCGCATTGTCACTGCCTCGGAAAGGCTGAACAGTCTCAACCGCATCAAGATCGTTCCCGGCATTGAGCTGACCCACATTCCACCTTCACAGATTGCCGCATTAGTTGAGCAGGCACGTTCTCTTGGGGCCAGGGTTGTTGTGGTACATGGGGAAACCATTGCAGAACCTGTTATTCCGGGTACAAACCGCGCGGCTATTGCTGCTGGTGCCAATATACTGGCTCATCCCGGACTTATCTCAGAAGAAGAGGTGGTAATGGCGGCACAAAAAGGGATTTTGCTGGAAATCAGCGCTCGAAAGGGGCACTGCCTCACCAACGGACACGTGGCGAAATTGGCTAAAAAATACGGGGCGGAGTTGGTCCTGAACTCAGATGCCCATGAGCCTGAAGATTTGCTGACTGAACAATTGGCAAGGCAGATTGCCCTCGGTGCAGGGCTGAGTGAAAAGGATTTTGAACAGATGCAGAAAAATGCCGAATCCTTCATTTGATTGCCCGCTGTTGTATACAAAACTGTTTCTAATGAGTGGCCGGTTTGGCGGTCTACTTTATGGATCAAAGAACGGGGGTGACCATGCAAAAGAAGATCTTGCTGCCTGTTGCTGACAGCATCTATTCAGAACAGGCGATCAAATACACCACTTACGTGTGCTCGGCGATGAACGATGTAACCTATACGTTGTTTAATGTGCAACCATTGATTCCGGAAATTCTCATTCAAGAGGCCAATGCCGAACCTGCGGGCGTGGCTGAGCTCAGTGAATTCATACGTGGCCACGTGGAGGCAGCGCGTCGCACACTTGACAAACACAAAGAGCTCATGATCCGCCTCGGAGTAGACGAACATTCTATTAAAACTGTTACCCGCCCAAGGCAAGTGGGCGTGGCTAAAGATATCCTGAACCATGCTGAGCGAGGTGGTTACGATGCCATCGTTCTTGGGCGGAGGAGCCTCACCGCGGCCGAGGAATTCTTCATTGGCTCGATTGCTTCCAAGGTTATTGCACATGCCTTGGAAATTCCGGTGTGGATTGTTGATGGAGAGAGTACTTCCATGCAAATGCTGCTTGCAGTTGACGGGTCTGAGAATTCGTTACGCGTTGTGGATCACGTCATCTCGTTGGTCGGAAACCATCCAGAAGTCAAGCTTACGTTATTCCATGTCCAGCCCTACCTGAGACATCACTATGGTATTGTGCTGGAACGAGAGAAACCATACCTTCAGGAGCTTTTGCAGCGCGGGGATAAGCACTCCATGGAAATATTCTACAAGGAGGCTTATGGGAGACTCATGAATGCCGGGCTTCAAGAAAGCCAGATTCAGACTAAGACCAACACCTCAAGTTTTCATATCTCCACGGCTATTCTTGATGAGGCAAGGCAAGGAGGGTATGGCACAGTGGTAATTGGTCGGCGGGGCACCAGAAAAGCGTTTTTTTTGGGAGGTGCCCCTATGCGCTTGGTGCATAAGATTTGTAATCAGGCCCTTTGGGTGATTCCTTAAGCTTGCATAATGGGTAGAGAGGATACCATTTGCACTCTTTGGCGAGAACTGCCAATTTGCGGTAATTATTGAGCATTTGTTCTTTTACAGATCTCACCACTCTCGCTGCGCGCCCAAAGTGCTTCGTGATGTCATTTCGAGCGAGGGGAGAATCGGACGCTAAATTTTTATCCCTTTTCTTTTCAGCTCTTTTGCTTTTTTTTGTGAGCAAGACTCACATCTAAATTCAGGCGCTTTATCGCTCGTCTTGTCATAATTCTTTGTCTTCACCAACCTGTATCCCCTTGCGATTCTGCCACAGTCACAACACCTGACATCCTCTTTAACCTCCCACTGTGCGGCCAGAGAGTCGGCAGTGAAAATGAATTTGTCGACCCAGAAAAAAATCAACCCACCGATCAGGTTGGCTATTATTGTTGCCACCCACTTATTGAGCGTAGATAACCAAATCAAGACAATTGCAAGAATCGGTGTGCTCAACTGCCATCTAAGCAGGTAAAGGAAGTACTTCTTGAAATTTATTCTCATGTTTCCTCTTCGGAAGGCTGAAGGTGAAGGCAGACCCTTTTCCCAATTTACTCTCAACCCAGATCCTGCCGCCGTGGGCGAGAATAATATGCTTTACGATAGAGAGCCCGAGGCCGGTGCCTCCCATATGCCTGGAGCGATTCTTATCCACACGATAAAAACGCTCGAAGATACGGCCCTGATCTTCTTTAGGTATCCCGATCCCCGTATCTTTGACTGTAACAAGCACCTCGTCAGCAGCATCGGTGACAGAGACTGTAACAGAACCACCTTTTGGTGTGTACTTAACCGCATTATCCAGCAGGTTTACCAGGCCTTCGCCGATTTGATCTTTGTCAGCCATCAACAGGACTTTTTCTGGGGCATCTACTTTAATCGTGAGCTGTTTTGCCTCCGCAGAGGGTCTCACCAGCGAAATGGAGGTATCAAGCACCTGGACCACGTTAATCTCCTTTTTAATGAGA
>QMMV01000151.1 GCA_003647435.1 Deltaproteobacteria bacterium
ACAAATCTTTCCAATCGTGAAACTTTAGATATCATTTTCGGTATCAGTTGAGATTTTTGAAGATGTCTGTTTTTTGAAAGTGCTAAAGTGATATCATTTTCACGTTTCGAAAACTCGAGACTCAAGACTTAAGTTAGTCACATAAACTACTTATTATAACCTGAAATCATGCAATATGCAATAGTGAATACCTCAGGCAACTTCTGAATCAGGCTCTTGACCGGGATTTTGTATTTGGTATGCGTCTGTGTCTGTAAGATCCCCCATTTCGTTGAGCATATCGAAGATGCCCGCGCGTGGCAGGACAAGAATAAACTCCGTTGCAAGCAGGTTTTTAAGGGGCTATTTTCAAAAAAGCCATGAAACTCACAGTCCTTATAGATAATAACACATTAACCGATCGCTATTTTTATGGAGAACCCGCGGTATCGTATTTTATTGAAGAAGAAAAGATTCGCCTTTTATTTGATGTTGGCTACTCTGATGCATTTATCAAAAACGCTCAAAAGATGAATATTGACCTGTCAGATCTCAATTTCGTTGTACTTTCTCACGGGCATCTCGATCACACTTGGGGCTTGGGGCCCCTTATTCAGCTTTTCACCGAATGGGGGATAGAAGATATCAAGTATTTGAGGCCAACAGTTATAGCTCATCCTTTTGCATTCCTGCCGAGAAGAATCAATACGGTGGGGCAAATCGGCCCTCTTGTCTCCGAAAAAGAAGCAGCAAGACATTTCCGCCTCCGGTTAAGCAAGGAGCCGGTCTGGTTAACCGACAGATTGGTTTTCTTGGGTGAGATTGAAAGAAAAAATGATTTTGAGGCAAAAAACCCGATCGGAAAAATCATCGAATCTGACGGCGAAAAGGATGACTATGTGATGGATGATTCCGCTCTGGCCTATCAAACCACGGATGGTCTGGTGATCATTACCGGTTGTTCTCATGCTGGAATCTGTAACATCATAGAGTCTGCAAAAGAGATTTGCGGCGATGACAGGGTCCGTGACGTGATTGGAGGATTTCATTTGCTGAAACCTTCAAGAGCGCAATTACAGGGCACGCTTGAATTTCTGAAAAAACTGAGCCCTGTTGAAATCCATCCTTGCCATTGTACAGATTTAAGTTCAAAAATAGCGTTGTCAAAGGTGGTCGACCTTAAGGAAGTCGGGGTGGGTCTGAAGCTGGAATATGAATAAGGCCTGCTACCGGCACATACACGGCGGGGGGAAGAGGCAAAGAATCAACTCTTATCATTTTGGCTGGGATACTACTCGTGGCGGTTTTAGTTTGCTTCTTCCTTCTTGCGGCTTTCATCCTGTGCCCTGTTTTTTCTCTCCTCTATCTTGCAACTCCATTCACACACTTCATCTAACCATTTTTCCATCTGTTCTCCGTAATCTTCCAGATTGCTTCTCATGCCGCAGGCGCTGCAAACCACGCGGGCATTGTGGCATTTGCCGACAATCTTTGCAGGTCCACCGCAAAAAACGCACTGAAGTTTAGGTTCGTCCATACCTTAAACCATGTTATGCAGACGGAGAATGATTTCCAACTAATCCTTGTGAAATCTGGGATTACACGATCTCTACTCCGTAGTTTTCTCTGAAAATGCCATTGGAATTTTCTCTGTATTGCTTTACAGCGCAGGGGAGATAATCAAGAATATCCCCTGCTGTTATTCCGTCTTCACCAATGTCGGCGGCGGCAAGATCTCCAGCAAATCCGTGCATGAAAACGCCGCTTCGTACAGCATCCTCAACGGGCAGGCCCAAGCCGAACATGGCAGCAACCGTTCCCGTCAACACATCGCCAGAGCCTGCGGAAGCCATGCCTGAGTTCCCGCTCATATTTATAAACACCCTTCCATCAGGATAACTTATCAGGGAATGGGCCCCCTTCAAGACTATAATTGCACTTGCCTCTTTTGCAGTTTTTTGTAATACTTTTATCTTGTTTTGATTTATTTCGCTTACCGGAAGCTTTGTAATCCTTGACATCTCGCCCAAATGAGGGGTGAGGATAGTTTCCGCTTTTCTCTTTTTTATGATGTCAATGTTTGCAGAAACGGCCGTGATCCCGTCTCCGTCTATGAGCAAAGGTTTTTGAATTTGTGCTGCAAGCTTCCTTACCAATCCTTGAGTCTCTTCGTTTAAGGACAATCCAGGACCAAGAACAACCATATCCATCTTATCCGAAAGCTTCAATAAAGCCTCTTCGTTTTCTATTGAAATGCTTCCCGAAGTCGTCTCCTTCTGTGGCACAAAGACGATCTCACTTCCCTTGTTGGCTATAAAGGGTGAAATGGAGGCTGGTGCGGCAAGGCGAGAGTATCCTCCTCCCGCTTTGAGGAAAGAAAGTGCAGCGAAATAGGGTGCACCAAAGTAGCTGGAGGCGCCTGCAATGAATAAAACCTCTCCAAAATTTCCCTTATGGGCATTTTTATCTCGTTTCGGGAGTTGGGGCGGAGTGTTTATCTCCACCTTTACCGAGTCATAAATCGATGGAGGAAACGATATATGGGAGAGAGATAATTTACCGCAGTGTTCATATCCCGGATAAAGGATGTTGCCTGTCTTCGGAAGACCATAAGTTACGGTAAAGTTTGCCTTGACGGCGCTATCCATAATATAGCCCGTATCACCGCTTATGCCGGAAGGAATATCTATGCTGAATACGGTTTTGCCGCTTTTGTTTATCAATTCGATAACATCTTTGTAAATACCGCCGACACCTCTTGTCAGACCTGTGCCAAAGATTGCATCGACAATTGCATCGGAATGAAGGACATCTTTTTTGATGGCTTCAATCGAGGCAACATCCTGAATCTCTATGGGCATCCTGGATATTATGTCAAAGTTTCTCTTTGCCGCTCCTTTCAGCTTTGCTTTGTTTCCCAAGAGGAAGACCTTTACGTTCCCGCCGTTTGAGTGAATCTTTCTGGCAACAACAAAGCCGTCACCCCCGTTGTTTCCACTGCCGCAAAGAATGATGAATTTCTTATTTTTCATCCCAAATTCTTTGAGGATAACAAAATATGCTGCATTTCCTGCATTTTCCATCAAGAGATCTTCTATGATGCCAAATTCCTCTATGGCGCGCCTGTCCAGATTCCTCATCTCTTGCACGGTGGCTACTTTCATTTGTTACCTCCTGAACTCACACTCATGGCTTTTGACCTGTGGCGAGCATGCGATGGTTCATAAATCCATAATCACCTGTACGTTGGTGAGGGAAAAAGCCGGTGTGGACCTTGACTTTCCCAAATCCCGTCCGGTTCACCAGTTGCGACAGGGTTTGCGGATCATACAGGTGCAAAGAGTAACTGGAGTTGCGAATCATGCCTTTTTCTTTGCTCAGTACGATCTCGCGGGTGGATACGATGTTTCCTTCTAATTTCCGCTCGCGGCAAACCACGACATCTGCCCCGATCTCATGCCAGGAGCGGGGATGGAAGGAGTCTTTCACTGCTGCACCGTCTGCGACATCAATTAGAAGCCACCCACCCGGGCACAAGATACGCATTGCTTCGGCGAGAATTTGTGCATCAGCAGCATGCTCTGGAATGTAACCGAGGGAATTTCCCATGATGAGCACATGGTCAAATGTTTCTGAAAGAAGCCCTATGCTTCTCGCATCGCCCCGGATACACTCTATATCATAGCTGCACCTGGCTGCTTCCTTCCTGGCGCGCTCAATCAGGGGTTTGGAATAGTCGAACAGTGTGCATCTGGTGAATCCTCGCCTGTACAACTCCATACTGTGGCGACCATGCCCACCGCACAGATCCAGAATCCTGTCCCGGTGATTCATCGGAAGCAGTTCACATACGAGGTCTATCTCGCGCCTGGTGATCTCGTCATCGCAGACTGAGCGGGCATCAGTGATCAGATAGATCTCATCAAACGTGCTTTTCCACCACTCGGGGTCAACAGTAATGCTCATGATGCTTGTGGACCGGCTCCAAAATCAAACAAGCCGTCTGAGGCAATGATTGCCGGGCTGCCCCTCCATGGCTGGAGGCGAGCAATTTCGAGTTCTTCTTCCTCGATGTTAACGATATCATCCAATTCCCCTTCCAGCCACATCCTTTCCAGTGTCAGACAATCTGACCACAGGTGAGCACAGTAGCTTTTCAGGGACTCGATCTGGTAAGTGGTAATCAGCCTCGGTCTTAAGGCAATCTTAATCGGACCAAGCAAGTAAGTGAAACTCCGCTCGATGGCCATTTTCTTCTGCATTTCAACTATCTGAAATACATCTCCGTATTCCATACCCAAGATTGCTTCGTTGATACGTTCTGTAGCGTCGCCCATGCTCATGTCGGACCGAAGCACGGCAAGTGGCTGCACCCCTCCACCACTTCCCACATTCGTCGGTACCGAACCAAACCTGCCCAGGAAACCAAAAACGGAATCAGGGCCTATCAGACAGCGAAAATCGGTCTGGTACCGCTTTAAGGTAATGTTTTGTTTTTCAGGATCCAAGGCCGGTATGTCCTCGGCCCACGACTTGAGAGGAACCTTTTGCTGGACAATGTAGTTTCCCTCTTTCAAGGCTTTGCCCACGGCCTCGTCGGCATCTTTGTTTACCCCACCTACACGGACCCCGTTGCCGGAGTAACCCCTTTCAGGCTTAAGCACCAGATTGTCCCAGTGAGAGTAAGTCCATGCGATCAAGTCATCAATTGCTTCACCATCTGGCCCATCGGTTCGACGAGGGTAGAACTGACGGGTCCAGGGGGTTCGGCCGACTATATCGGCGTGAAAACGATCCCGATGAGGGCCAGTGATTACCTCAAACATGCTCTTGACATTAATTGGTTCGGTGCCGCGAGGATTGATGACACGGTTTTCCCGAACGGCCTGTAAAAGCGGAGACAGGTCATGCTTGCGATGAAGGGACAACAGCACATCGGTGTTGAAATCGAGGAAAATGAGGGAAACAGGCCGACCCCGCCAGCAGACTCTTCCCCCTTTTAGCTCCAACTCTTGCGGCGCCATTAACGCCCCTGAGATTCCGTCGGTTGTGTTGAGACGTTTAGCCAGGTTTCTATTTTCTGTTACCGTTTTTAATGTCTCTTCTTCGGCCACCACGGCAATCAACCCGGAGTGGTTCCCTTCACGTTCCCGAAGGGCCTGGATGAGCATATTGACAAACCCATCGACAGGAAACAACAATGGATGGTCAAAGTCCAGATCGACTGGAATTGGCTTAATTTCGTTTAGCTTTCGCCAGACGACTTTTCCTATGATCTGGGTAATACGCTGATAGTCCCATCCACCCGGACTGCCCAGATTCCATTCAGAGTGATATCCTAAAAAATCCGCCACTTGTTACTCCTTATTCTGATATAGCAACTTTGCTTCTCGGTAGCGTAGCTTGTTTGGGCCTATTTCACACGGGTTATTTTTTCGTATCAGTTTAGCTGTTTCAAAAAACAGACACAATGAGCATACGGGCAATCCGTTATAGACCGCCTCAAACTCAGACAGTGAGACAGCCTATACCGGATTGCCCGTATGCGATAATGTTTTCAAAAGGCTAAAATGATACATTTTTTCTTTCTTTATATTGCTCGGGTTCAGCATTTCAAATCGTTTTTCAATCAGATGAAATGGGAGTTCTCCTCCTTCTAACAACTCTTTGTGAAACT
>QMMV01000152.1 GCA_003647435.1 Deltaproteobacteria bacterium
AAACAGACATACGGAGCGGACAGGCCATCCGATTGGAGACTGGCTCACTGTCTGAGTTTGAGACGGTCTCCAATCGGATGGCCTGTCCGCAATAATATTTTCAAAAAGCTAAACTGATACAACTATTTTAGCCTACCCCTTAACAAATTTCTTCAACCCATAAGAGCTTAGTTTCAGGTACATTCAGCCGAGCTATCTTTTCAGAAATATATTTCTTTGAGTCCGTCGATGTGACTATAATCCTGTCATAATTTAGTGAATTCAACACTGAGGTATCCCTGATCGTTTGGCCTAAAAATTTTTCTCCCGATCTTCCATCATCCACAATAGCAATCATTTTCAGTGCTGTTTCCTGAAGAGATATATATGCAATCTCAGAAAGGTCCTCAGCTCCATAGAGCACAACGTTTCGGACCCCTTCCTCTTCCATGGCGCGAAATAGCACCTTCAGCTTCTTCCTCGCCGTTTTGTAAAAATTGAAGGAGTATTGAATAAATTCGTAGGTGAGCCTGGACTTTTCAGCAAGGCCCGTCGGGGTAAGCATGTACCTGAGGCGATTCTTTGGTACGGTGGTGATCTTCAAGTAGCCCTTCCGTGCAAGACGCTTGATGAAAGAATTTACCAACCCGAGAGAAATGTTGAGTTCGGATGCCAGCTTCCGCTGTGTATAGCTTGCATCCTTTTCAATTTCCTCAAGGAGGCGAAGGGCATAGATGTCGCGATGGTCCATATGTACCTCACTAAACCTGTGAGTGAGATGTTCAATCTCTGAACACCTTATATGAACCTGCCGCCGGCCACTTGTCAACAATAAAATAACGAACCCACGTTTCGCACCTTATAACGATTCGTCGTATCAGTTTAGATTTTTGAAAATATTAGTGCAGATAGGACATCCGACTGGAGACTGGCTCACTGTCTGAGAGCATTAGTGAGCGTTGAGGAAAAACAGTAGGGTGGATATTCCTCCTTGACGATAACTGATATTGTGACCGAATGGAGCTTATTTGAACTTCTAAGCGCTGTTTTTTCTTTACGCTCAGTTAGGCTCGAGTTTGAGACGGTCTCCAATCGGATGGCCTGTCCGTTCCGTATGTCTGTTTTTTAAAAGAGCTAAAGTGTTACAATTCGTCTAAGCAGAACAACTTTCTGAGGTGGCGGGTGACTATTTTCGCTGAAATAGGAGGGATGCTCGCTGAACGAAGTGAACTCTGCAAACAGCTTATTTTGCTCTTTCCACGTAAGTGCCGCTGCGCGTATCCACCTTCACGCGATCCCCCACATTTAGAAAGATGGGCACAGACACCACTGCACCGGTCTCCAGGGTCGCAGGCTTGGTTGCCTTGCTCGCCGTGTCGCCTTTCACGCCGGGTTCGGTATCCGTGATGGTAAGTTCCACAAAGATAGGCAGCTCGATACCAATCGGCTCACTGTTGAAAAAAAGGACGTTTACCGTTGTGTTTTCGGGGAGGAAAAGTCGGCTTTCGCCAATATGCTCTTTTCTCAGAAAGATCTGATCATAGGTCTCGTTGTCCATAAAACAATAGTTATCGCCATCCCTGTAAAGATATTGCATCTGTTTTTCCTGAATGTCCGGCCTGCCGACTTTTTCCCCTGAGCGGAACGTCTGATCCAGGACCCGCCCTGTAAGCATGTTCTTCAACTTGGTGCGCACAAATGCACCACCTTTGCCAGGCTTTACATGTAAAAAGTCCACAATCTCAAAGGGCTTGCCGTCTACTTCTATTTTCAGGCCTTTTTTAAAATCTGAGGTACTGTACATAGCTTTTTATATAACCTCCAATCTGAACTTGGTGTAATAAAAGACTGCCCCACATATCTTATATTTTCAATGGGTTGTAGAAATTCCGAACATTTGATTCGTAACAATTCAGTCAATCATACAAGTTTGAGCTCATTGGGTCTGTTGTTTGAAAGAGCTAAGGTGTTACTTACATTGCAATCTTGTCTCTTCACCACTCATATTTGCTGCCGCATGCACCGCCATGGTATATGTCTCTTTTCCGAAACCAGCAAGTTGGGCTGTCACCGCTCCTGTAATCAGGGGCTTTTTGCCAAATGCCCCCTGACGGTTAATATTTGAAACATGAACTTCGATAACCGGAGCAGATACCTTCAGAAGTGCGTCCCGGATAAGGACGCTCGTATAAGTATACGCCCCGGGGTCTATGATCAGGACATCATAGCTGTCTCCGGCATCACGTATCTGTTCGGCAAGCTTTTCTTCATCGCCTGACTGAAACGTATCTGCCTTCATCCCCAACTCTCTTGCCGTGGCCCTGATCTCTTTTTCAATCTCCTCAAATGAAACATGAGCAAATAGGCTTTGCTCCTGCCCGGTGCCGGAATTTCGACAGTTGCCGTATATTACAAGTATTTTCTTTTCCTTTTCCGGTCCTGGGTGCAGCATTTTTTTTCTCTTTGAAATGGCTTCTTTCCACAGTTCAAGTTCTGAGAGGATTTTCGCTGCCCGCAACTTGCTGCTGTCCCCCGTATTTTCTCCAAGTCTTTTTTCAAGACCCTTTAGTGCTTGCCGCAGATCGTCCCGTTCCGGCTCCAGGGCAATGAGTTCCCTGTATATCTCAAGGGCTTTATTCAGAAAACCCTGTTTCTCGTACAGCCTTGCAAGCGTGACTGTCGGCTCAAGCTCTGCTGTTTTGCCGCTTTCTATTTCCACTCGAACAACTCCGCAACGAGCAATGTCGTTAGCTAAGACTCCGTTAGATGAAGGAGCAAGTTCATTTGTTGCTGGAGATTACCTGTTTTTCTTTCGAAGGATAACCACTTCGTCTTTTCTTATCATCCCCAGATCAGTTCTTGCAATATTTTCCAGAAAGCCAACATCATTTTTCAGGCGCTGGATGAGGAGCCGGAGGGTATCGTTTTCTTTCTGAAGCGCCAGGTTTTCCGTGCGCAAGCGATCCCTTTCGAGTCTGAGCTGATAAAGGTCAACCGCCCCTCGCTTGCTCAAACCAATGACAAATAAGAAAGCGTATAAAATCAGGATGCCAAGCGCTATAAGAATTCTCTTCCTGGTCATAAGAATGGATCAACTTCCAGTTCTTTTCCCAAGCCCCGCCTTTATCATGTCAATCACAGGCCTCAACTCGCCGCATTTGAAAAGAGAGGCAGAGGTAGCATAAACCACACAACCCGCTATAACGCTTCCCCCAATCAAGGCTAACAGATACCAGGTACTTTGGTTACATATCGGGGCTGACCATACCCATACGACCGCAATTATACTTCCCATCACAGTTGCGGAAGCCACCGATTTAAATATTGATAGAAGCACTTCGTAAGCGCAGATGCCACCTAATCGCCTCCTTAAGGCCGCGAGAAGAAGCACAAGGTTCACACCGGAAGAGAGCGATGTTGCGAGGGCCAACCCCGCGTGCCGCATCGGTTTCATAAGTAAGATACTCAAGAGAATGTTTAGAAGAAGGGAAACTATGGCAATCTTGACCGGTGTCATTGTATCCTGCAGTGAATAAAATGTCGCAACTACAATTCGTACCCCTGAGAAAGCCCATAAGCCAAGAGCATAGTAAAAAAGGGCTTCAGCCGTCAACCGTGTTGTTGTTGCATCAAATGAGCCTCTTTGAAAGAGCAGGCGCACGATAGGTTCCCTCAGGATTATCAAGCCTATCATGGCAGGGATAGATATGAAAAATACCAGCTTCAGGGCATATGAAAATGACTCCCGCAGCCCATCTATATCTCCTATAGCCGCCTGCCTCGACAAACTGGGCAGGACAGCGGTCGCGAGGGCAATTGCAAAGACACCAAGGGGAAATTGTACTAACCGATCCGCATAATAGAGATATGAGACGCTTCCTTCCGGCAGCAATGAGGCAAGCAATGTTCCGACAAGGATGTTGATCTGGTAGACGGCTGCTCCAAAGACAGCCGGCGTCATCAACACTGCAATACGCTTTATGGCGGCATGGTAAAGGGGTCTGGCGATCCGCAGGCAGAAGCCTTTTCGAATGAGAAAAGGGATCTGAAGCCCGAGCTGCAGGCAGCCCCCGATTATTACACCGATAGCAAGACCGAGAGAGGGTTTTGCCAGGTGGTTTGAAAAAAGCAATACAGAGCCGATCATGGCAACGTTTAGCAACACCGGTGCTAAAGCAGGGGCTGCAAAGTGACCCAGAGAATTTAGGATCCCCATAGAGAGCGCAACCAGGCCAATGAAAAATATGTACGGAAACATGACTCGTGTCAGAAGGACAGTCAATTCGTACTTTCCTGGCGATGCAAGGAAACCCGGGGCAATAATCCTGACAATGAGAGGTGCCAAAAGGATGCCCACCACACTGCCTGCCGCAAGAATCAACGCAAGAAGCCACCATGCAGACCTGGCCAGACCGAAGGCCTCATCACGCCCACCTTTATAAAGGTGTTCCGTAAAAACGGGAATAAAGGCAGCCGTCAGTGATCCCTCAGCAAAGAGGCGACGCAGAAGATTTGGAATTCTGAAGGCTACAAAAAAAGCGTCGGCAGAAAGTCCCGCTCCGAAGAACCAGGCTATGACCATATCCCGCAAAAATCCGAGGATACGGCTTGACAGCGTTGCTGTACTGACCACACCCGCTGCTTTTGTAACATGAGCGGTTTCAGACATGAAAATTAAGTTAGCATGTTTTGACTATGGCAGTCTACTTTGAGAAAGAATTCTGTGGTTGACAAATTCTGTGAGATTGATATTTATAAACCTGACAAAAGCTCAGAAAGGAGAAAAAATCGCTTTGGCAACGCACAGATCGGCCATCAAGAGGGCCAGGCAAAATAAAATAAGATACCTTCGCAACAAGTCGGTTCGCACACGGATAAAGAATCTGATTAAGTCTGTCAACGCTGCCATCGAGGAACAGTCTGCGGAAAAGGCCAGGGCCTCGCTGGCCGCGGCTATTCCTGTCATTCAGAAAGCAGCTAAAAAAGGGGTTATTCATCGTAAGAATGCTTCCAGAAAGATATCCCGTCTGACCAGACGGGTCAACGCGATCGCTTTATGATCGGACTGCCTCAGAATTTCTATAACTCACTGGGATTATAGCTATTCATTTGCGCCGTTGCAGCTTCAATCAGGGAATGATCGAATATTGGTATCAGTTTAGATTTTTGAAAATATTATTGCGGATAGGCCTGTCCGTTCCGTATGCCTGGTTTTTAAAAGAGCTAAGGTGTTACGGACAAAATAAAAATCCTTTGGTGCCCATTATGAGCGCAAGCTTCGCTACGTGAGACCTTTGCATAACTCCTTTCCCACTCCTTTGTATGAACTTTTTGATCCATCCACGGGCTTGCTCACTAAATCCCACAAAAACAGGGCCTCACGGCCTCAAACAGTTTGTGATTTGTCCACTGGTGTGGGCCGCTCCCCCCGTTAAATTTCCCGAAGGGAACCCTATTTAACGGGGTGAACGTCGCCCGGATGGGTACCCCAAAAAACTCATAACGGTCGTTCAAAGAGGTTATGCAAAGCTCTCTTACCCTAACGTGGAAAGGCTCAAAAGCGATAGTCGGCAGTATTGTATCTGATTTAGTAAGTTTGAAAAGATACTTTTGCTGGTTATAGGCACCCTGTGGTTTGATAC
>QMMV01000153.1 GCA_003647435.1 Deltaproteobacteria bacterium
ACAAAATCGCGCCATTTCGAGTCGTTTTCAGGCAAACCAAGACCGTAAGGCTCGTCGCTGAAAAAGTCGCCCACAATTTCATATTTTTCAGGGTTTGGGTCTGAGGCCTTCAATCCAAGCAAGATAGTACTGTCTGTCGTAACCGCATCCGATTTTCCCTGCTTGAGCGCAAGAAATGCCTCGGGATAGTTTTCAAACGAGACAACCTTGGCTTTGGGCTGAACGCGAATGATATTCTGCTCACTTGTGGAGCCTTTTGCGCTGCTTACTTTTCGACCGGCAAGATCTTTGTAGCTTTTGATGCCGCTCCCTTTTCGCACCAGCAGTTTTTGGCCATCGTAGAAATAAGTGATGCTGTAATCAATTTGCTCGTCCCGACTTTTGGTGTGCGTCATGGTGGCGGCGAGGATATCGACATTTCCTTCCACCAATGTAGGGATTCTTGTCTGGGATGTAACAGGTTTAAATTTGATGCCTACGCCGAGCCTCTTTGCAATGTATCTCAAAATATCACAATCAAAGCCAATAAGTTTGTTGGTTTTCTCGTCAACATAACCAAAGGGCCTTACCGTGTCTTTGACTCCTCCGATCATGTATCCTCTCTTCTTGATCTTGTCCAGGGTTGATTCACCATGTGCAGCTCCAACCAGTCCCAATGTCATGATTCCAACACACAATAAGGAAAAAAACTTTCTCATCACTCTTGCCCTCCTTTCAGGTTTTTATGCTATTGCGAAATACATTCATGAAAATCTCCTTAACTTCGGTTCTATAGGCAAATTGTCCTTGTTTGTCAAGATATTAGAAAGACAGGCAAAAAAACAGTATCTTGTTGCAAAATCAAGTTGCCATTTCTTTCATTTTTTGATACAAGTAAAATTTTCGGTGTTGAGGGTGGTCACCCTTTCATTCAAAGAGGGTAACTTCTTAACGGGCCGTAGCCCAAACAAGAATTCCTTTGAGCGGTCATTAAAACGTCTTAGACCAAGCGAAAAGGGATTCAGGCAACAGGCCGTTAAGACCCTGAGCAGGGCTTCAGTTTCAGGAAACTCACCCGAACTTATTGACCGGTTATAGAAGAGGTAGATATCATGGCGAGAGTATGTGAAATATGTGGGAAGAAACCCATGACGGGCAACAATGTGAGCCACGCTCACAACCTCACGAAACGACGGTTTTATCCCAACTTACGAAGAGTTCGTGCTGTTAGGGACGGCCGGGTCAGACGGATAAGGGTATGTACCAGGTGCATCCGCTCCGGGTTAGTCGTAAAACCGTCCTGATTGGGCCGGATTTGTATCTGCAGTACCGGTTTGGATTTATGAAAATGTTTGTTTTTGGTATTACTTTAGCCCTTTTAAAAAACACACATAAGGAGCGTACAGGCCATCCGATTGTAGACCGAGTCACTGTCTGAGAGCATTAGTGAGCGTTGAGAAAAAACAGTAAGTTGGGTGGACTCGTTCGTAGGCATAACAAATATTGTCACCGTATAGATATCGTTTCAACCTCTAAGCGCTGTTTTTTCTTTACGCTCAGTTACCTGCCTGCCGGCAGGCAGGTGCTCGAGTTTGAGGCGGTTTACAATCGGATGGCCTGTACGCGATAATATTTTCAAAAACCTACACTGACACGTTTTTTGAAAGGGCTAAAATGATACTATCTGAAAAGAATTGGGGGGGGAATTTGCAATTTCCATGCGACTACCCTGTAATACGGCTGACTTTTATGACATTCTTGATCTTTTTGACCGATTTCATGATCTTTTCAAGGTGTTTTGCATCGACTACGGAGATTGTAAAGTAGCAATCTGCTCGCTTGTCTGCTCGCGTGTTTACTGAAGCTTCCAGGATGTTTGCCTCAGTCTCACTTAATGCCGCGGTAATGTTTGCCAAAAGCCCTATCCTATCGTGACCGAGTACGTGAATTCTCACCGGGTAGACCTCGTCGGTGTCTGGCGCCCACTCCAATTCGATTCGGCGCGCTGGATCCATACTTAGTGCGTGGGGGCAAGTTGTGCGGTGTACGGTGACCCCCTGGCCGCGGGTAATATATCCCACCACAGGGTCACCGGGCAGGGGATTGCAGCACTTCCCATACCGAATCAGGATGCCATCCAGTCCCTTGACTAAAATGCCGGGCTTTGGTTTTTTCCCCCTGATACGCTGCTTCAACTTTTCAACTATGGTTTCTCTTTTTTCCTTTAGTTCACTCCTGGGAGCAAAGTAGCGTACTACCTGTAATGGGGTAACCTTTCCATACCCCACAGCGGCAATAAGGTCATCGGCTGTCTTATATCCAAGTTCAGTGCAGGCTTTTTGTATTTCGCCTGATTTCACCAGCTTAGCAAGGTTAAGATTGTGTTTTCGAAAGATTTTCTCGCACATGTCATGCCCGAGGGTCAGGCTTCGCTTTCTTTCCGTTGTCTTAATATGCTGGCGTATTCTGGAACGGGCCTTTGCGGTTTTTACGAAGCTGAGCCAGTCCTTGCTTGGCTTGTGATGAGGGCTTGTAATAATCTCAACCATCTCGCCGGTCTTCAATTGATATTTTAACGGGACGATACGACCGTCCACCTTGGCCCCCAAACACTGGTTTCCCACCTCGGAGTGGATCGCATAGGCAAAATCGACCGGAGTCGCTCCCTTTGGAAGGGTTAATACGTCTCCCCGGGGGGTGAAGACATAAACCTCGTCAGGGAAGAGCTCAATACGAACGGTTTCCATAAACTCATCCGGATCTTTGAGATATTCTTGCTCTTTTACCAGCTTCCTGAGCCAGGTGAAGGCCTGGCTGGTTTTCTCGTCAAAGGTCTTTCCTTCCTTGTATTGCCAGTGGGCTGCAATACCGTTTCTTGCAACACGGTCCATCTCTTTAGTCCGAATCTGGATCTCAACGCGTTCCCTAAACGGTCCGATGACCGTCGTGTGGAGAGACTGGTACATGTTCGGTTTGGGCATTGCGATGTAATCCTTGAAGCGTTTCGGTATGGGTTTCCAGAAAGAATGGATCAGCCCAAGGGCCTCGTAGCATTGCGGAATTGTGTGGCAGATGATCCGGAAGGCCAGGATGTCATAGACATCTTCAAATTTTATCTGTTGAACCATCATCTTGTGATATATTCCGTAAAAATGTTTGTGACGTCCCTCGACCTCGCAATTGATGTGAGCTTCGGCCATCCTCTTGAGAATAATCTCCTTAACCTTCTCAACGTATTCTCCTTGTTCTTCCTTTTTTCTTGTCACCTTGTTAGCAATTTCACGATACTCGTGGGGGAAAAGATACATGAAGGCTATGTCTTCGAGCTCGTTCTTGATCCAGTTGATCCCCAACCGATTTGCGATAGGGGCATAAATGTCAAGGGTTTCCTGGGCTATCCTGATCTGTTTGTCTTCTGTTTGATACTTCAGGGTGCGCATATTATGCAGGCGGTCGCAGAGTTTGATGAGAATGACACGAATATCATCAGCCATGGCAAGAATCATCTTGCGGATGCTTTCTGCCTGGCGAGCTTCAGAACTTCTAAAGGGCAAGCGGCTCAATTTCGTAACCCCTCCAACAATGTGGGCTACATCTGATCCGAACATCTCAGCAATATCTTCTAAGCTTGCCTTTGTGTCTTCTGGCACGTCGTGCAGCAGCCCCGCAGCCACGCTCACTGTATCCAGCTTCAGCTCGGTCAGGAGTCCGGCTACCTCCAGCGGGTGAGACAAGTAAGGTTCTCCCGAAAGCCTGACCTGCCCCTCGTGCATGCGGGCTGAATAAATATAGGCGCGTTCCACTATCTCCACGTCTGCACCCGGGTGGTAGGCGCTTATGCGATCAAGTATGTCAGTGATTCGAATCATGTCTTTTCTTCGTCTACTGGTCGAATGGTCGAGGATTCAAGGCGTGAAATCCCTGACAGCTCGAGAACTCGATCATCTTCTTCCTGTGCGACCGATTCAGCATCCGTCCCTCAATATGCTTTGGCAAAGAGGACACGCTTGTCACTGGCACTGCCGCAAACAAGACATTCACCCTGTTCCTTCTCACCTGTTAAGGGTATGCACCGAATGGTTACACCGAGGTCTTCTTTGATCTTTTCCTCACACCGCTCACTTCCGCACCAGTGCGCATAGGCGAACCCGCCATGTATTTCAGGCTTTTTGAGGTTTTCGGGCGTAAAAAAGTCATAAAAGGCATCTTTTGAATCAATATGCACACTATTTGCCTGCCTTAATTTTGAGGCACGGCTGAAGAGATTCCCCTGAATCTCATCCAGAATGGAGCAGATTTTTTTGACAAACTCATTCCGCCGCATCGATTCCTTTTCCCTTGGGCCTTTGTCTCTCCTGCCGACAACGACTGAACCATTTGCAATCTCCCTCGGCCCTATTTCCAGGCGGACCGGTATTCCCTTCTTGATCCAGTCCCATCCCCTGGCGCCGGTTTCTCTGTCATCAATTTCGATTACAAGTTTCCGATCATGGTAACAGATCCCCCTGAGTTCCCTGGCCAGTTTATCAGTGTAATCTGCAACCATATTTTTGTGTTCGGGCTTTTTCACAATAGGCATGAGCACAACATGGGCAGATGTGATCTTAGGCGGCAGCACCAGACCATTGTCATCAGCGTGTGTCATGATGATGGCTCCTATCAGGCGGGTTGATACTCCCCAGGATGTGGTCCATGCATACTCTTCTTTTCCCTGTGCAGATTGGTATTTGATTCCCGAGGCAGTGGCAAAATTCTGCCCCAGAAAATGGGAAGTGCCGGCTTGCAAGGCCTTTCGATCCTGCATCATGGCCTCTACGGTGAACGTATTCACGGCGCCCGGGAAACGCTCAGAGGCTGTCTTTTCTCCCTTGATTACAGGAATGGCAAGATAATCCTCTGAAAGCCGGGCATAGATATCGAGCATCTGAAGCGTTCTTTCCATTGCTTCCTGCGGATTGCTATGAGCAGTGTGGCCCTCCTGCCAGAGAAATTCACTTGTTCTCAAGAATATGCGAGTTCTCCTCTCCCACCTAACCACGTTACACCACTGGTTGATGAGCAGGGGCAGATCACGGTAGCTGGTGACCCACCTCGAAAAAGATTCCCCTATGATTGTCTCAGAGGTTGGTCTTACGACCAGGGGTTCTTCTAAAGGACCTGCAGGCACCAGAGATCCCTCGGGGCCTTCTTCGAGCCTGTGATGGGTGACCACGGCACATTCTTTGGCAAAGCCTTCCACATGTTCTGCCTCTTTTTCAAGAAATCTTTTTGGTATAAACAGCGGGAAATATGCATTTTTTACCCCCGTTTGCTTGAACATGTCGTCCAGCACACTTCGTATATTTTCCCAAAGGGCATAGCCCCACGGCTTAATTACCATACATCCCCTGACCGGGGAGTTTTCGGCCAGATCGGAAGCCTTAATTACTTCTTGATACCACCCCGGGTAATCCTCATCCCGTGTCGGAGTTATGGCAGTCTTTGCCTGGTTTCCCATGTTGGTCCTCTCTTAATCATTACTTTGTGTAGATACCGATGCCGGATATCGGAATAAGACAACGACCATCAATACATCATCGGATATCGGGCAT
>QMMV01000154.1 GCA_003647435.1 Deltaproteobacteria bacterium
AAGGAGTGTACAGGCCATCCGATTGTAAACCGATTCACTGTCTGAGAGCATTAGTGAGCGTTGAGAAAGAACAGTAATATAGGTAAACTCGTCTTTGGCGATAGCGAATATTGTCAACGAATACATGCTATTTCAACCTCCAAGCACTGTTCTTTCTTTACGCTCAGTTACCTGCCTGCCGGCAGGCAGGTGCTCGAGTTTGAGGCGGTCTGCAATCGGATGGCCTGTACGCGATAATATTTTCAAAAATCTAAACTGATACGATTTGTAGAATCTTTATGGATCAAAAAGAGAAACATCCTGAAGACCTTGGCCTCTTGCCCGGTGTTGGACTGACGTCCCTGGCGACACTGATGTTTCAGGTGGCCTTAACGCGGATATTTTCTGTAGCCCTGTGGCATCATTTTGCCTTTATGGTGGTAAGCATCGCTTTTTTCGGATACGGGGCAAGTGGCACATTCTTGATGATTATCCCCAAGACCCGTTGTACGCGCCCCGGGCTTTCCAGGTTGGCATTTATTCTTTCCGTGACCATCCTATTTTCCTACTGGTGTTCGAACAGGATCCCGTTTGATCCAGCCCGGATCACATGGGACCGTTACCAATGGATATATCTCTTGGCCTGCTATGCTGTCCTTGCAATTCCCTTCTTCTTTGCAGGCCTAATTCTCGCGCTGGTCTATACACACAACTCAGACAAAATAGGCCACCTATACGCCTGGGACCTCACCGGTGCAGGCTTGGGGTGTACAGGCATATTCCTGGTCTATTCCCGTGTCGGGGAGGCGGGCTCGGTTTTAGCCGTCTGCCTGATTGCCTCCTTAGCATCACTTGTTTTCAGCGCCGGTGGATGGAAACTCAACCTTGTGCGTTTCTTCTGGATGGGAATATTATGCGTGTTTCTGGTTACAAGCCCCGAGTTTCTAAACATAAAGATATCTCCTTACAAGACCTTGAACGTGGCGCTGAGGTATCCGGGCTCGAGGCTGCTCGAAACCAGGTGGGATGCTGCAGGCAGGATCGACGTCATTGAAAGCGGGGCAGTCCGTTTTGCCCCTGGTCTTAGCCTCCAATTCCACGGCAGCCTGCCACACCAGATAGGCATGTGCCTGGATGCGGGGAAGCTGAACGCGGTCACTCAATTCAGCGGCAAGAGGGAAGAGATTGCCTTTACTGAATTTCTGCCGGCATCTTTGCCATATTATATGCTTGGAACCCCTAATAATGTACTCATAATGGAACCAATGGGCGGCCTCGACATCCTTATTGCCCGCTATCATGGGGCGAAAAAGATCGTCACAACCCATTCGAACCCGCTTTTTGTCAGGCTCATGATGGGACCGATGAAAGCGTTTTCTGGCAACCTCTATGGAGACAACGTCGATGTCGTTCAAGAACAGGGTAGAAGCTTTCTGCTCCGGGCCCCCCTTGCCTCTGATGTAATTCAGTTGCCCGTCACCGACAGCCTGGGGGGCCTCTCCTCAGGCCTCTATGGCCTGGCGGAGGACTACACGCTCACAGTGGAGGCATTTAAGACCTATATCGGAGCGCTTACACCTGACGGACTTCTGTCAGTAACGCAATACCTGCTCCCACCACCCCGACATGAGATAAGGCTGGCAGCCGTGGCCTCCGCAGCCCTTAAGGCCATGGGGATAAAGGAGCCTGAAAGGCATATTGCGGCAATCAGAACGTGGGGAACATTTACCCTTGTGATTAAAAGAAACCCTTTTACAATTCCCGATGTCCAGCGGATCAAAGCGTTTTGCGGCAGGCTCCGCTTTGATCTCGTTTATTATCCGGGCATGGTTAGAGCCGAGGCTAATGTATTCAACCGCTTTCCAGGTCCCATTTATCACGATATGATTGAAAAGGTGCTGAACCCGAACAAAAGGGAGGCCTTTTACGAAGAGTACGTCTTTGACGTACGTCCTGTTACAGATGACAGACCTTTCTTTTATCACAGCTTCAGGATGGACAAAGTTGTTCCCCTGTACCGGGCTGTAGGTAATAAGTGGCAGCTGTTTATTGAGGGAGGATACCTGGTGTATCTTATTCTTCTTCAGGCACTTGTGATCGGCCTTTTTTTGGTCGCTCTTCCATTAAAAAAGGCCCGCCTGTCCTCTTCATGGTGGCTAATGGTCTACTTTGGACTCATTGGAATTGCCTTCATGCTCACAGAGGTTTGCCTGATTCAGCGTTTTGTTCTCTTTTTAGTAAGACCGGCATACGCCTTTTCAGCGGTGCTCTTCTCCGTTCTGGTTGCAACCGCCCTTGGAAGCTATCACTCGCCCACTCTCACGCAAACCCTTACTGTGGAAGCCCGCCTGCGATTGCAAGACGCGAGCGGGCAGAGAAAGGGACTGGCGCCCAAGCTATCAGCAGGGAGATTTCGGAGAAGACTCACCTATCTGGTTGCAGCCCCGATCTTGATCCTTGCCTATACGCTGTGCCTGGACAACTTACTAAACCTTGCAATGTCGTGGCCGCTGATAGTGCGCCACGGCGTGGCCTTTTTGGTCATCTTACCATTGGGATTTGTGATGGGAATGTTTTTCCCTGTAGGGGTTCGAATCTTGAGCCTTCACTCTGAGAGCACAATCCCCTGGGCCTGGTCTCTGAACGGATGCGCTTCGGTGGTGGGATCAGTGCTCGCTGTGGTGATAGCGCTGAGCTACGGTTTCAAGGCCGTCCTGTGCGCGGCTGCTCTTGCTTACGCCCTTGCCCTTTTCATATTATTCGCGGGTGATTTTTCCTATCATTGGGACAAAGACTACACCTAATAGGTGCTCTACCTCATTCCCTTTTTTTGTTTTGGTGATCTTGGTAAGGGTTTGATAATATGTAGTGCTTCCTAACGGGATGAGAAGGCGGCCGCCCATCTTGAGTTGTTTCATGAGCGGAGGAGGGATGTGATTGGCCGCTGCCGTAACCATGATGGCATCAAATGGGGCATGTTCGGGCCACCCAAAGTATCCATCTCCATGTTTGACGCTCACGTTGTGATACCCCAAGGTCTTCAGACGCTTTGAGGCACTCTCTGCAAGCGATTTTCTGATTTCGATACTCCACACCCGATCTGTAAAATAACTCAGCACTGCTGCCTGATAGCCTGAACCCGTCCCTATCTCTAAGACCTTCTCCCCGGGTTTGACATTGAGGATTTGGGTCATCAGGGCGACAATATATGGCTGGGAAATGGTTTGCCCCTCGCCGATCGGAAGGGGGTGATCGGCATAGGCCTGAGAAGCAAGGTGGGGGCTGACAAAAAGATGACGCCTGACAGTGCCCATCACCTGCAGCACCCTGGCATCGGTGATGTCGCGCCCTTTGAGCTGGTGCAAGACCATGCGCTTGCGTGCAGCAGCATATGGATCGGCGGACTCACAGAAAGCGGTATAAGATAGGGATAAAAATCCTGCTATGACACATACCAGACCAAGGATCGGTAAATGGAGTTGCTTGCGTTTTGCCATTTGTTCTCCAACTCCTGAGCCTGCCCAACACTTTTATGGTGCCTTCCACTCCGTTTTATCCGCCTGCTGGCAGGCAGGCGCTCGAGTTTGAGAAGGTTTACCCAGTAGTTGCATCAGTTGCGAGGAAGATGTGCCACGTCCTTTGTTTTCCAACAGCGGGGTTTCTAATCGAAGTGCCCGCATGCTCACTACGTCTATATTCAAAGAGCCAAAGTGTTACGATGTCACATAGTTAAGGATTCCTCGCCGAGCCTCTCCTGAGCGTAAAACTAAGACTTCTCGCTTCGCTCGAAATGACAAGTGTCCTTGTAGGGTTAAAAGCGCTCTAATGTCTCTGAAAATATTTGGTAACTGGATGCACCGTGAAGACAGAAAACAACCCTTTTCAGGCCACTCTTTCCCTCTCTCAAATAGTTGATTACAGTGCGAAGCATGATCTCGGCACACCGGTCCTTTGGAAACCCGAATATCCCTGTGCTGATGGCCGGGAATGTGATGCTGGTCAGTTTGTTTTCATCGGCTATTTTCAGGCTATTTAAGGTTGCATTTTTTAGTTTTTCGTCCTCATTGCCTTCCCCCATCCGTGGTCCAACCGCATGGATGACATGACGCGCTTTGAGGTTGCCGCCAGTGGTAATCACTGCTCCCCCTACAAAAGTACCTCCAATGGCATTGCATTCTTCCTGGATCCTGGGTCCACCTTTGGCCCTGATTGCTCCGGCAACGCCCGCGCCCAGGATGAGCTGGGCATTGGCCGCATTCACTATCGCATCGGTGTCCATCTCAGTAATATCACACTGGGCTACTTCCACGAGAGCCTTCCCAACCTTTTTCTTCATAATAATCCCTCCTTTGCAACAACTTCCTATTGAACCATCCATCCTAAAGTATGATACTCAGCCTCAGCGGTCAAGAAAAAGCCTGCCTCCTATTTCATAACCTGCAAAAAGCCTCAAAACCTCCTCATTTCGAGCGAAGCGAACGCCCTGGCGCGACACGGGAATAATAACAGGTGACATATGAGAACCCGGTCTGGGCCAGGGAGAAACCTTCCTCATACAACCTGACACTCTCGCTGCATCCAGCTTTTACATGGGCATCATATTGGCGCTAAAATAATTGCGCCTCTCTTTCAATTCTGCTATATCTTGATGCACCTTAAGAAAGGAGGATGCAGATGCCGATATATGAGTTTCGATGCATGAAGTGCAATCAGATCTTTGAGTTGTTGAAAGTGAACGAGGGCGATGATGTTGAGATGAGATGCCCTCACTGCGGATCGGAAGACTTCGAGCGGGTACTGAGCGCAGTCAGTCATACAATGGGTTTCGGGAAAGGTGAATCACGAGGTCCAAAGGTAGAATCAAGACAGTGCCCTTCGGGGACATGCACGACATACGAGTTGCCAGGGCATTCCAGGAGTTAGCGTGAGGAAGGTTCTTCAAGATACCGGAAAGGATATACCGTGAACTTGAGCGAGCTGAGGCAGGGTCAGACGGCGACGGTAGTTCGGGTTGGGGGCGATGGGCCTTTTCGCAAGCGGCTCTACGAGATGGGATTCTTGCAGGGCACGGAGATCTATGTTGAAAAGTATGCTCCCCTCAGAGATCCTATTGAAGTTACCTTAAAAGGATATCAGGTTTCTCTCCGTGTAGATGAAGCGGCTCAGGTTGAAGTGAACAACATTAGGGGCAGGCGATAGAACATGTCCTCAAAAGTGATAACTGTTGCCCTTGCTGGCAATCCGAACTCTGGTAAAAGTACTATCTTTAACAACCTAACAGGCACCCGGCAGAAAGTAGGAAACTGGCCTGGCGTCACCGTAGAGAAAAAAGAAGGCCATCTCACTGCTGACGGCTATCACCTTACCATTGTGGACCTGCCTGGTACCTATAGCCTTACTGCATATTCCCTCGAAGAGATTGTAGCCCGCAATTTCATCCTTGATGAAAAACCTGATGTGGTTGTAGATATTCTTGACTGCTCCAACCTCGAGCGGAATCTTTACCTTGCCACTCAACTCAGCGAACTTGACACAAAGGTGATTTTTGTCCTGAACATGGCAGACATCGCCGAAGAACGCGGCATT
>QMMV01000155.1 GCA_003647435.1 Deltaproteobacteria bacterium
AAAAAACAGACATACGGAGCGGACAGGCCATCCGATTGGAGACCGTCTCAAACTCAGACAGTGAGCCAGTCTCCAATCGGATGGCCTGTCCGCAATAATATTTTCAAAAAGCTAAACTGATACGCCTTATGAAACGAGCAGGCTCACAAAAGCTTCAAGGGCGTCTTTCAAGAAGCTGAACTTTTACTATTTTATCAGGTCGACGGTGGCGTAAGTTCAGTATGCCGTTTACCCTTGAACGACGAAACCAAATATCCACCGCACAATGCTAATTGCTATGAGAACAAGGCCTTCGGTGCGGGATAGACGAAAACCAGTCCGCATGAATACAACTACTATGGCTACCATGCCTGCAAGAAGATACACGCTTTTGATACCAACCGGATCAATTTGCAGCGGGCGAAGCATAGCCGCTAATCCAAGAACGCCTAAAAGGTTGTACAAATCGCTGCCGATGAGGTTTCCAACCGACATGGCGTATCGCCGTTTATATGCCGCCATAAGGGATGTGGCAAATTCAGGGGCCGAGGTTCCCGCTGCCACAACAGTGACTCCAATAAGCCACTGGGACATGCCAAGGGCCCGTGCCATCGCGGTCGCTGACCATACAAGGAGATGTCCACCGCCGACTACCCCGGCTATCCCGGTCAAAAGCAGCGGCACGTCTTTCCATGTAGCTTTTTCTGCTTTACCCTTTTGGGTTTCTCCAATACTGGGTTTTTTCAAAAAAAGACAGAAAAGGTACAGAAGCAGTACTGTGAACAGTGCAAGCCCTTCTTGAGGTGTTAGTATCAAGTCTCTTAAGAATAAAGCTAAAATACAGGACATTACGAACAGAAACAAGCCATCTCGCCACACAACGGAAGGACTTGTTTCAATCGTTCTGATAGCGGCGCAACCCCCTAAGATAAACCCGAGGTTAAAGATGTTTGAGCCGACTACATTGCTTACCGAAATATCCGGCAATCCTCTCACCGCAGCGTTGATTGTCACTGCAAACTCGGGCGCAGATGTTCCAATGGCAACAATCGTCAGTCCAATAGTCAGGTCAGATACCTGAAGCTTACGAGCAATGCGCACAGCAGAATCGACAAGCAACTCAGAGCCCTTCCACAACAAGCCTATCGATATAGCCAACCCAACCACGACAGGAAATAAGGTGCTCACTGTGGTTGTCCTGTTTCTACACCCCCGGCGAGAGGGATTTCAGGTTTTGTGTTCATTTTCCTCTTCCCTGAACTTAGCCGCCATCTGGATGTAGCGGTTCGCCTCGTCAACACGGCCCCTTTTCAGGCAGCCTGTGGCATAGATCGCGCACTTTTTTCTCAACGCTTCAATGGCTGCAATCCGTTGGCGTTTGCTCAGCATCTCGCTTTCAATGAGTTTTTTTAGCGCATATATACGATAGCGGTCCAACCCTGGTAATGTTGAAAGCTGATCATGATTCCCCGCGCGCTTTATGACAAGAGGATCGCTGATTAGATATATGGGAAAGCGGCACCCTATCCTTAGCCACAGCTCATAGTCTTCACAGGCTGGCAATTTCTCATCAAAACACCCTACCTGATCAAGGAGTGTTCGCTCAATCATTACCGCTGAAGGACTTACAAGGCACAACTCAAGACAAGCTTCAAAGATCATACCCGAATGCTTTTTGTGTCTTTTTTTAGGGTTAACCCGGCGGCCATTCTTCATCCAGATCTCTTCAGTCTGGCAAATCAGTGCATTTGGGTGCTGCTTAAAGAAAGCAACCTGTGTGGAGAGTTTTTTGGGCAGCCAGAGATCATCGGAGTCAAGAAACGCCAGAAGCTGCCCTGAAGCGCGGGCAATGCCGGCGTTTCGTGCCGCACTGACGCCATAATGATCTTGTCTGACGACCTGGATGTTCTGATAAGATTTCAGAAGGTGTTGAGTGTCATCTGTTGATCCGTCATCTACCACAATCAGCTCGAAATAGCGAAAATCCTGAGCGAGAACCGAACTGATAGCTTCTCCTAACAAATGAGAGCGATTATAGGTAGGAATAATGACACTTACAATTGGCGTAAAGTTTGTCCTGCTCATAAAATAATCTCTTGGTACCACTTTAGCTCTTTTAATAAACAGGCATACGGAACGGATAGGCAATCCGCAATAATATTTTCAAAAATCTAAACTGATACATCTCTTGGAGTTTCTACAACCTATTAAGATTATAGCTATTTCTCGGCTGAGTTGGAAAGTCAATCTGCAATACCGCAATGATGGGATACGGCAGCAATGCGAAAAGCCGAAATAAGGACTAACACCTTTTGGGCCCAATATGAGTGCCCAAGCTTCACTTCGTGTCCATTATTCCCGCATTGCAGTATGACCGGCTACGGTTGCGCCTGACGGCTTGAGAATAACACACTTCATGTCTAATTGGGTCGGGCGAAGCGCCTAAGTTCTTTTGTCAACGATATATTCCGGAGACGGCAAAGTTTCGGACATCAGTAAAACATAGCATGCGAGAAATTTCAAATCTTTTCCCTGGGCTTGTTGAGGTTTGCAGGGAGACAGTCCGTTTGTTGTGTTTATTTGCTTGAAATAGGGGACTGTATTTGATATTTGATAATTTACTTTACTAAAGATGAATCATGAAAAAACCGTGGGAGATGTTCTAATAATGCGAACCTATGTTAGGGAGATGCAAAAGTGTTAAATGCCCTTTTGGGAAAATTTTCCAATGATCTGGCCATCGACTTAGGTACCGCCAATACTCTCGTTTACGTTAAGGGTAAAGGTATTGTCCTCAGCGAGCCTTCTGTTGTTGCTGTTCGTACAGATAACAGACAGAAAACCAAGATCCTGGCGGTTGGTGCGGAGGCCAAGAGAATGCTTGGCCGTACTCCAGGCAATATTGTAGCCATTCGTCCAATGAAAGATGGAGTAATTGCAGATTTTGAAGTGACTGAAGCGATGTTGCGTCACTTCATCCGTAAGGTGCATAATCGTAGAAGCTTGGTTCGCCCCAGAATCATCATTTGTGTGCCGTCGGGGATCACGCAAGTGGAAAAGCGAGCTGTGAAAGAATCGGCTGAATCTGCGGGTGCCCGTGAGGTTTTTCTTATTGAAGAGCCCATGGCGGCGGCTATTGGCGCAGGGTTGCCGATTACCGAGCCTATCTGCAACATGGTAGTCGACATTGGAGGGGGGACAACAGAAGTTGCTGTTATAACGCTTTCCGGTATCGTGTATAGTCGATCGATTCGGGTAGGCGGGGATAAGATGGACCACGCCATCGTTCAGTATATAAAACGAAAATACAACCTTCTCATCGGGGAAAGAACTGCAGAAATCATAAAAACAACCATCGGTAACGCTTTTCCTAATCCTGAAGACGTTGAAACGATCGAAGTTAAAGGGAGAGATCTGGTATCCGGGATCCCGAAAATTCTCGCAATCGATTCTGAAGAGATTCGCGTGGCCATTTCTGAACAGATAGATTCAATCGTCGAAACTGTGAAAATAGCCCTGGAACAGACCCCTCCTGAGTTGGCAGCAGATATAGTGGACATGGGGATTGTCATGACTGGAGGTGGTGCTCTTTTGAAGAACCTTGACAAGTTACTGCGACAAGAAACCTCTCTGCCCATTAAGGTAACCGATGATCCATTGTCTACTGTAGTTCTTGGTTCGGGCCAGGTCTTGGAAAATCTTTCAATTTTGGAAGATGTAACGATTCAGTAAGGAACGTAATCTGGCATCATTGTGAGAAGGTCCTCTTGGGACCTTTTTCTGTGAACCTCATGTTTTCGAAAAAATTGGTGACCATCGTCTGCCTGATTCTGCTTGCCCTAATCAACACTATCCTCCTTTCCATTTCCGCCAAACATTGCCACGGCACGGCTGATCGAGTCGTAATCGCTGGTATCGGTCCTTTGCAGGAAGCAGTAATGCGGACGATTCGTTTCTGCGAGCACACTTGGAGTCACTATTTTTATCTGGTCTCGCTGAAGCAAAAATACGATCACTTGGAAAGAAAGTTCGCTCTGGCCAGATTCGAGCAGAGTCAATATCTGGAATCTGAACTGACATGTGAACGACTCCGTAAGCTTCTGAAGATGAAATCTTCATTTCCCCATCTTTTTGTTGCTGCTCAGGTGATAGGTGTAGACCCTTCTGGATGGTTCAAGACTATCATAATCAACAGGGGAACCGATGACGGGGTTTGTAAGGGAATGCCTGTAATTGTTCCAGAAGGAATCGTTGGTCAAATTGTCACATCATCATCTCATTATTCAAAGGTCATGCTCATCATAGATCGCAGTAGCGCCATAGATGCGCGAGTGCAGCGAACCAGAGCGCGGGGTATTGTTGAAGGGGAAGGTGAACAGTGTTGCCGGTTCAAATACGTGTTGAAAAAGGCGTGTGTGAGTGTGGGAGATACCGTGATATCATCAGGCCTCGACAGGATTTTCCCCAAAGGCCTTATGATAGGCCGTGTCGAGGGAATCTCCAGTGGCCAGTCAGGAATCTTCCAAGAGGTAAAAATTCGGCCGTTCGTTGATTTTGAAACACTGGAAGAAGTCATGGTAATCATCAGGTGAAACCCTTTTGTATTTATACAATTTTTGGGCTCGGCATCATTGTTGGGCAGACAACCATCTTAGGTCTGCCCGTTTTTCATGGTATCTCCTATGACGTTCTGATTCCCTTTGTTATTTTTTTGGGGCTTGATTTGCCTGAGAGGCAGGCCGGCATTTTAATCCTGATGATTGGTTTTGTGATGGATGTGGTTTCTGGAGGGATATTTGGCCTTTATATGACTGTTTATCTGTGGACGTTTTTTTTGATCAAGGGAGCAGTAAGCTATTTCGATGTAAAAGACCTGGCCTTTCGATCTATGGTGATTGCAGTTTGCATACTGGCAGAAAACCTCGTATTTGTTCTTTTCGTCGTTACTCCTTCGAAAGGGATTAAGTTGCTGAGTTCTCATATTGAGCTTGTGATGGCCCGGGTTGTCTTCGGCCTTATCACGGGGCCGGTTATTCTTTTCGGATTAGAAAAAATCCACTCACGAGTGCAAACGCTCCAGAAGCAGAGACAGAATGTTGCAACTCAATGAAAGATAGTTACATAAAGGAAGTCGATCATGATTGGTACCGGCAAAGGCTATCCGGGGCCATCATTTGTGTCTTTGCAGCGTTTTTGATTCTTCTCGGGAGACTTTATTACCTCCAGATTATAAGCGGTTCCAAATACAGGCGTCTGTCTGAAAACAACTGCGTCCGGTTGCGCGCCATAGCTCCAACACGGGGCTTGATCTTTGACCGGACCGGAACGTTGATAGTAGATAACAGGCCCTCTTTTAATTTGTCAATTGTGCTGGAAGACAGCAAAAAGCCCAAAGAAGTTGTGACGAGGCTGTCAAGTTTGCTTGATGTACCCCCCGAGCCATTACTGACAAGACTGGAGGAGAGAAAGTCGTGCTCTCCCTTTAAGCCTCTCGTGCTGAAACGCAATCTCAGCCGGGACGCCGTAGCCGTGATAGAGGCTCACAAGCTTGATCTTCCTGGCATTGTTAT
>QMMV01000156.1 GCA_003647435.1 Deltaproteobacteria bacterium
CACATAAATTGAGTCTTTGGTGGCCCGGCTATTTGTTTGGGAGGGCAGGAAAGGAGGTGATGCCTGGGACAAGTGACCTATAAATTTTGACGCAGATGGCGTGCCTGATAGTCTGGACAATGCTCCAGAGACCTACAATCCAGAACAAGTGGATACAGATGGGGATATGTATGGAAACATCTGTGATGCGGATTTGGATAACGATGGCCAAGTTTTTTACTCTGATTACGCAATCTTCGGACAGGCCTGGAACAATTATAACCCCGACGCTGATTTTGATAGCGACGGGCAGGTTTTCTACTCTGACTATGCCATATTCGGCGGCCGTTGGAACGAGACAGCACCTTACTATTAATTGCGACGGGTCTAATACTGTTCGCAGGGATAGGCTGCTTCACAATGTTGAGCAAGGGAAAACTTTAATAAAGAAAGGAGTCACTAATGAAAAAGAAATTTTCAATGAGCATGTTTGTAAGCTTGGCGCTTGTTTTTGCTGTTTGCGGATCTGCTCAGGCACACTTCATGTGGATGGATCCCATAGGCGAGCAATTATCAACCCCTGGGGATCGTGTTGATGTTAATGTGTGGTTGCACGCTACGCAAGACGATCAGTTGTACTTGTGGGCTCTCGATTTAGGGTTCGATCAGACAGAATTGAGCGACTGGGAGATTGCCTATGGATCGACTAATCTTATCCTGAACCCGATGGCCCCGCTGACGGAGGATGACTCTAACAAATACGAAGGTAAAAGAGCGATCTACGATGTCTCTGCCGGATTTGGTCTACCTGATTTTAAGCAACGAGACGAACTAACAGCAGGTGAAGATCATCTGCTCTTTACGGCATTCTTTAATTTTAACGGCGGCACTTGGGATGGTGAGGACATATGGGTCGAAATGCGTCAAGGAATGGGTTTTGGTTTCGATAATGCAGGCTGGATTGATCAGGATCATATGCTTGTTTATACTGATAATACTGGCTCCGAGCTTTTGGGCGATAACGGACCTGACTACGCCCCAGTCCCCATCCCCGCTGCCGTATGGCTGCTGGGCTCCGGTCTTCTGGGACTGGTCGGAATTCGGCGAAAAGTAAAATAACCTCAGGGCAGCTTTTGCTCCTTGTCAAACAAAAAGAGGCCTGGTCTCCGGACAGGGCCTCTTCATTCTACAAACATGGAAACAGAAGCTCGCTACGGCCGGCTTTGCTGGGAAAATCACGGTCTCCGGTGAAACGAACGGATCTTGGCACAGTCAGACCTTATTAATGAACGCGGGCCTCAGAAATAAAATTGCCCGCTGCTAACGCTTGGGCAAAAGAATAAAAATCCATGCAATCAATTGATGCAAATCCATTTTTCTGCTCATGGAGCGGGGGCAAGGATTCCTGCTTGGCGCTCTATTGCGCTATCCGTCAAGGAGGTAAACCGCGATGTCTCCTGACAATGCTGGACAAAACCGGGACAAGATCGCATTCACACAGGCTGCCAAAATCCCTGATCGAGCAACAGGCGGAACGACTCGGTCTGCCTGTCATTTTTCGATCGGCTACATGGAACGAATATGAGAGTGAGTTTATCTCCGCCCTGCTCGAGATGAAAAACAGGAACATCCATGCCGGAGTGTTTGGAGATATAGATGTGGAATCTCATCGAGACTGGGTGCTCAGAGTGTGTGCTGCGGCAAGTGTCGTTCCATATCACCCGCTGTGGCAACGAAACCGACGAGAGTTGCTCGAAAAGTTTATTCGACTTAATTTCAAGTCGATGATTGTCGTGGTAAAGGACGGGCAACTGGACAAAAGCTTCATTGGAAGAAACATTGACGAATTGACAATAGCTGATCTTGAAGAGGCCGGGATCGATCCCTCGGGAGAGTTGGGGGAATATCATACAGTTGTGATTGATGGCCCGATATTCTCGTCGGAAATACGTGTCAGGGAAAAAGATCGAATCGTCCATGATGGTTACTGGTTCCTGGATCTGGATTCAGAAAAAGATCCGGCTGTCAAATCACTCGCAGCGGATACGGTATGCCGCACTGCCGGCCCCTATCATAATCCCTGATTCGATAAAGATCAGGGTACGGGGAAATTCGGGCCAATATAGTTTACTGTTAGGAGAATAAGATATCTGATGAAGACTGACTTCCATGATAGATTGTCGTTTTTAAAGCGTCTATTTTTCTACAAGCCAGCCCCTCTCATCATCTTTATTATTATCGTGGCAGGGCTTGCCGCTTATCTGGTTTATTCCAAAGAAACAGGCAGGTCCCTAAGCGAGGGGACAAGATACGCTCAGGACAACAAACAGCCCCGGCCCGTAAAACATGTTGATCTTTCCAATAATCATGCCGCTGATGTAAAAAACGAAAAGCAGGAAGTAATGCATGAAAAGCCTGCAGAGAAAAAAAATCAGGTGATGTTGACATTGCGTTGGGATGGGGATGTAAAGGGGAAGGAGCTTCCCGATATACAGGACAGTGATGGTCAGGAAGAAGAAGCATTGGAAAAGATACGTCGTCCTTTTTCAGCGCATACCATGACGGAAGAAGAAAAAAGGTTCAAAAAGCAGGCGCTGGAGACCGAGGCGGTCACAAATGTAGTTGTCCATGACACGGGGGTGGTGTTTTTCTGGGCAGATCCAAAAGAGGCAGGCGACCCTCAAAGAAGAAAAGAGATTATGGAAGATTTGGCTTATCTTTACAGGGACAACTGCCACCACGAAAAACCGGTGACCGTTGTTTTTTTTATAAGCGGTCGTCCCGTGCAAGCACACCAGTTTTTCAGGGAAGACTCAGCGGTATAATGGGCAAGGAACTTATTCGGCCCTCTCAACTCTGCCGAGCTTCACTATACTGGGAGGGCATGGAGGGCCAAAAAGGAAATCAAATTGCAGGGGGTGAACTGTTGTTTTTCCGATGATGCTTATTTTTCCGTCAGCGATCATCCTTAACCATCTTGTGCCCGGGCTTGAGCCATGGAAGTCATGACCTGATCCCGTGCGGTAATATATATCATTCCCCGCCCAGAAGACAGCTCCTTCAAAATTACAGTAGGAGTCACTACAAGGAAAAAAGTAACTGGGCTTGCCGAGATCAATATCACCTTTGGCGATTATCATCACCGTATGTCCATCGCCTCCCCATAAATGAAGGGCACTATGGTTTGGGGGATAAAAATAAACTGATCTGTTTGTTGCAATAATCAGGTTTGTTATCCTGGCGCTATTTCCAAATCTATTTGCCGGTTCAAGGCGCGAATTTGGATTAGAAAAATCAAAATAATATATTGCGCCCCCATGGTCGCCGGGATGGGGCCCGAACAGGTATCTGCTGCCGGACCGTCTATAATAGTTCCCGTCTTCCTTCAGTTCCCATGAGGTGGAAGTGAAAGCACTTTCATCTAAAATCTTGTCGGCCTTTGCATACAACTTATCAAGATATACATCGACTGGCGGTAATTCCACTATGTTTGCGTCTGAAATGCCTGAATCGTAGCCTGTGACCATGCCGTGAGCAGTTACACTTACTGTTTCTTCATCAATGCCAGGTGCATTGTTTCGGAAAATAATATCACCGTTGGCGTGAATATCTCCGTTTTTGAATATTGGTTCACCATTCTTAAAGCTGGTGCTTCTCTCGCCCACTTCTATCCCGTCCCCTTCCTTCTCCCCGAGCGCCAGCATCCCATACCTTACCAGATACGCAACAGCACTGGCCCCAACCTGAGTTTTGTCCTTGCCAAGAAATCCGCCGAGTATGGTATTTTCGGTTCTCTGGATGCGAACCATCACCGCATTATTGTATTCCCCGTCAGGATATTCGTCTGATCCTTCAGGATAAAATTGTTCACTTTCTACATCGTAAAAGCCGAGTGTTCCGGTAACAGAGCCTTGTGGCGCACCGTTTTCCATTGCAATCTGTGTTGCAACCTCTATAGCATCCTCATCACACAGCCTTGCTGCTCCCGCCATGGCAGCGGCCTCTGCAGCGTTCTGGTATCTGTTTTTCTCCCCGTAGAGATATCCCGCATTGACCATGAAGGCCAGGACGGTAATAAACACGGTCATAAAGATCGCGGCCATTATGGCGATGGAGCCGCGTTGGGATTTCATACGGCTAAGCATGACGTATAACCTGCCTGCATATCATAGGAGTATGGCGGTGCCGTCAAGCGCGGCGCAGACAAAGGAGCTTTTTGCCACGTGATCTGAGTGTATATCACGGGGCTTGAAATTGCCTGTACTATATTGCTCTTTTCACCCGTGCAGGACTTTGCTTGTCAAATTGATGCCATCAGCCTGCCGGGCGCTGCCGGCGGATTCAGTACGGATATCCGATCTTCGGACAAAGGGCTGTGGAACACGCCTGCGGGTGTTATGGAATTTCCTCCCATGTGAAGACCTTTGAATCCATCAGGGCGTTGCAGGTTTTTGCCGTTTTGACGGTATCACGGTGAAATACGTTCAACAGCACCATGGTTAATCCAGAGGCCGCGAGCATGGCGAGATAGGCCGTTTCCAGGAGCATTCGTTTTGCACGCGGGCAATGGCCGGCCGTCAGGTTCGAAAGTGCGGCAATGGTCCTCACCGGGTAGCCAAGGATTTCGGGCAGTATTCGAATTACAGACAATACCGCCCTGTCCTGTTCTATTCCATTGTCCCATAATACAGGGGCTATGATTGGGTCTATTATGAGTTTTTCAGGAGGAAGCCCTGTGCCTGCAAATGCTCCATATAGCTCCACGGCCACAACAAGCCGGTCTGTTTCATCAGAAGGCACCTGCCCATTGTCCATGAGCAGGTAGCCCACAATGTCTGCGTCAAATCTGCGGGCCAGGGGAAGAATACGTTCCAGCTTGTGCGGCTCGATGGAAAAGCCGTTTATGATTACAGGATTTTTACATACCCTGAGGCCCGCTTCGAGAGCGTCGGGATTGGTGGTGTCGAGCAATAAAGGGCTGTCTGTCACTTCCTGGACCGCGTTAACCAGAAACCTCATCTTTTTCTCTGCCTCTCTTGGCAGTGGGCCCGGGTTTATGTCAATCGCCTGGGCCCCGGCCTCTATGCACCTGCTGACCATTTCCTGAATGGGGCCGGGCCGGAATTGTTGGACGGCAGCGGAGATTTCAGGATGAGTGATCTGGAGATTGTCGGCTATTATGAGCATTGTTGTAAAGGGGGTCACATCTTGATTTGTGATTTAAGTCTATGATATTTCTCTTCAACCATGTGATTTCCAGGAAGTTGCTCTTTCACTCTCCGGGCAATATGGCTCACAGCGGTGTAGCCTATTCCGAATATTTCCCCGATTTCGGCGTTTGTGTACGCCCCTGTCTCCCACAGCAGAAACACCAGGAGATCCCGGTTCTCCCGATCCTTTCCATGGACTCTGCCTGTGCTTTTTAGGGTATCCACATTCCAGTTGAGAGCCTCCCAAGCCCCCTTCAGTACCCTGTCCATGTCAACCCTTCCCACCAGACCCTTTTGTTGCGGTATCTCCCGGTTTAG
>QMMV01000157.1 GCA_003647435.1 Deltaproteobacteria bacterium
ACAAAATCCTTGAGGCCAAAGACGGTGAAGAAGCCATGAAGGTCAGCAAAGAGCACAAGGGCCCTATACATCTGATGATAACCGATGTGGTGATGCCAGGAATCAGCGGACGGGAACTCCAGGAACAGCTACACCCTTTGCGCCCGGCGATGAAGGTGCTTTACATGTCGGGATACACCGACAATGCAACCGCCCATCACAAGGTGTTGGACAGCGGGGTGGCCTTTCTCCAGAAGCCTTTCACGCCGGAGACCCTGGCACGCAAGGTACGCGAGGTATTAGAAGATTGATGAAACAAGCAGTAAAACGGTGGCAGGCATCTTGTGTCAAATTTCACTAAATACTTCAGCACAGAATTCGCCAATGGTGCCGAGATTTTCACAGACGTGGATTCCGCTTTCCCTCATTGCAGCAACTTTCCCCTGGGCTGTTCCGCTGCCACCGCTGACAATTGCGCCAGCGTGGCCCATGCGGCGCCCGCGAGGGGCGGTCAGGCCGGCAACAAACCCGACTACCGGTTTTGTCACATTTTTTCGGACAAACTCGGACGCCTCTTCTTCTTCTGCACCCCCTATCTCGCCAACGATGACGATCCCACCTGTCTCGGTATCTTTTTCAAATGCATCGAGACACTCTATAAAACTTGTACCAACTACCGGATCGCCGCCAATACCCAGACAGGTAGTTTGCCCCAGGCCATGCCTGGATAACTGATGGACTACCTCGTATGTCAGGGTTCCGGAACGCGAAATGACCCCCACAGGCCCACCGGGCCTGTGTATAGACCCCGGCATAATACCAATCTTGCATTCACCGGGGGTGATGATACCGGGACAATTGGGACCAATGAGGCGTGATTTTTTATTAAGCATAAAATTCTTAACCTTCATCATGTCTGAAACAGGAATCCCTTCTGTGATTGCAACAATAATCTCGATTCCCGCATCTGCCGCCTCCATGATCGCATCAGCCGCAAAGGGAGGTGGCACAAAGATCATGCTGGCATTTGCACCGGTTTTTTCCACGGCGGTGCACACCGTATTGAATACGGGAACATCGTCCATCTTCCGGCCGCCCTTGCCAGGTGTCACACCCGCTACCACGTTTGTACCGTAGGCGATACATTGCCGTGTGTGAAATCTTCCTTCTCTGCCAGTTATTCCCTGAACTAAAAGACGGGTATCTCTGTTAACAAATATGCTCACCTTTCATTCCTCGCCCTTAACAAGCCGGGCAACCTTTTGAGTTGCATCTTTCAAATCTTCTGCTGTGACCAGATTGAGACCTGATTTGGCCAGTATTCGGCGCCCCTCTTCAACATTGGTCCCCTCCATGCGAACAACTACGGGTACGTTGATACCCGTCTTTTTCGCAGCCTGAACAATCCCTTTTGCAAATACGTCGCAGCGTAAAATTCCGCCGAAAATGTTGATCAGAACCACTTTGACCCTTTTATCCTTAAGAATAATTCTTAACCCGTTTTCAACCATTTCGGCAGTCGCCCCGCCTCCAACATCCATGAAGTTGGCAGGTTCCGCGCCGGCAATTTTTATCAGGTCCATCGTCGCCATCGCAAGGCCGGCGCCGTTGACGATATTTCCGACGTTGCCATCTAAATTGATGTAGCTCAAGTTAAATTTTGATGCTTCAACTTCCAGGGGGTCCTCCTCGTCAATATCGCGATATTCCATGATATCCTTGTGGCGGAACAGGGAATTGCTATCAATCTCAATTTTTGCATCGATGGCTGCGACAGTCTCTTCAGCCGTAATCACAAGGGGATTTATCTCAAGGAGCAAACAATCATAATCGACAAACAATCTGTACAGATTTTTAAGCATTCCTGTGAACTGCTTTATAACAGCAGAAGGTAAATTCAAACCAAAGGCGACTTGCCTGATGTGGTATGCCTGAATCCCTAAAAGAGGATCAATGTAAACCTTGATGATCTCTTCAGGCGCTTTTGCCGCTAACTCTTCAATATCGATTCCGCCGGAAACGCTCGCCATAATAACAATCTTTGCGGTTGCCCTGTCGGAAAGGATACTCAAGTACAGCTCTTTTTCTATGGGAAGCGCTCGTTCTACCAACAGCTTTTTAACCAACCGTCCCTCAGTCCCTGTTTGTGGCGTGATAAGGGTCATCCCGAGTATTGCGCGGGAAAACTTTGCCACCTCATCCATTGATTTCGCAATTTTCACGCCACCGCCTTTTCCACGGCCGCCGGCATGAACTTGGGCTTTAATGACAACCGGGAATCCACCTAACTGCCGGGCAATTATTTTTGCGGCCTCAACGCTGAAAGCAACATAGCCGTCCGGTACTGGAATCTTATATTTCCTGAATAACTCTTTTGCCTGATATTCGTGGATCTTCATGAAACAGCCCTTCCTTAGGCACGAAAGAAGTTAGTTCGCTTCGCTCACAATTGGAATACTGGAATACCGGAACAATGGACACGTAGTGAAACCCTCGCTCATAATGGGCGCCAAAGGATTTTTCTTTTGTCCATCATTCCAATATTCGTAACACTTTAGCTCTTTTAAAAAACAGACATACGCAATAATATTTTCACAAATCTAAACTGATACCAATATTCCATCATTCCCTGATCGAGGCTGCAACAGCGCAAATAAATAGCTATAATTTCAGCAGGTTATAGAAATTCAGAGACATCAAATTAACCTGCAAATTGCTTTCCGAGGCCTATCCCCAGATTGAGAGCTTTCCTGTTCATCTTTAGGAAACCGGAAGGAATCCGTATTTCCAGAACCTTCATAATTGATTCGGGCCTGACAAGCTCTGTCAACGCGATCAGAGCACCCAACATACAGATGTTGAACACGATTGGTTTGCCGATATCGTCCATTACGGTTCGGTACATGGGCAGTTCTACCTGATGCGCATCGGCTTTTCTCTGTATCTTTACAAAACGTGTGTCCGTGATGAGAAGGCCCCCGGGGCGAATTATGGGATAAAATTTGTTGTAAGCCTCCTGGGTTAAACACACAAGCACATTCGGCTCTATCACCTTGGGATAAATAATCTCTGAATCCGATATTATTACATCAGCACGACTTGACCCTCCTCTGGCTGCTGCACCGTAATCCTGTGACTGGACAGCATTCAGGTTTTCGTAAAGCACGGCAGCTTCTGCAAGGATGATGGCTGCCGTGATAACACCCTGTCCTCCGGAACCTGAAAATACTATCCTGCATTTTTTCATGATTGTTGCCCTTTCATCGCATCTTCGACGATCTTGTCGTATTCACTGCAGTACTCCGGCATTTCTTTTTGCACAAATATGCCACGTTCGATAAGGTCCGGGTTTTTCTTTTTCGCTTTGGAGCCAACAGGAACAGTATGATTCTTGAAAAACTCCATCATGTCTGCCGGGTTCGCCATATTGTTCCTTCTTCCGAACTCCGTGGGACATTGGGTCAGGATTTCTACCACTGAAAAGCCCTTGTGCGGGATGGCCTTTTCCAAAATATCGGTTATCTGTTTCACATGGTAGGTTGTTGTACGAGCCACAAAAGTAGCTCCGGCACCGAGGGCCAGTTTCGCGAGGTCAAAAGCCGGATCTATATTGCTGTAAGGTGCTGTCGAGGCTTTGATTCCGTAGCCAGACATGGGAGAAAATTGCCCCCCTGTCATGCCATAAATGCGATTGTTCATGACAATCGCGGTGACATCGATATTCCGGCGGGCCGCATGTATAAAGTGATTCCCACCAATGGCAACGGCATCGCCATCCCCCATGGCGACAATAACATTCAGTTCCGGACGACTTATCTTGATTCCTGTCGCAAAAGCCAGGGCGCGCCCGTGAATGGTATGCAGGGAGTGGAAATCGACATACCCGCAGATCCGGGCCGAACATCCAATACCAGAGACCATCACAATCTCGCTCTTATCCAACCCTAAGTTTTCTACAGCTCGAATAAGATTGTTCAGCACAATGCCGTGCCCGCATCCAGGGCACCACAGGTGTGGGAAAAACCTTTCTCTTATATAATCTTTTACTCCCATAAATCAGACTCCTTTACCCCGAATCACCTGTAAAATATTCTTTATATTTGTAGGGGTAATAGCCACACCATCAATGCGGTTGGCCAAAAATACCTTCTCAGGCTGTTCTACAGATAGTTTTACTGATTGAAGGACCTGGCCCATATTCATCTCAACAACAACCACGTACCTGGCATCAACACATTTTTCTCGAACAACATGGGACGGGAAAGGCCATAACGTCTGGAGCTCCAGAAGCCCGAGCCTTTCACCCCTGGCCCTCCGATTTTTTACCAGGTGAAGGGCAGCACGGGCAGAAAAGCCATAGGAAATAAGTATGCACTCGGCGTCTTCCATGTAGTACTCCTTGAACCTGGCAATCCGGTCTACATTATGTTCTATTTTATGTACGAGGTGATGAATAAGCCTGTGTACTATTGTCGGCTTAGTTGTCGGGAAGCCCCACATGTCATGATATAGGCCTGTGACATTGTATCGATGGGTTCCCCCGAAATCAGACATGGGAAGACGGCCATCTTCTCTCGGAAGATATGGATGATAGTCTACGCCCTCTTTTACAGAAGTCTTGAGCCTCGTTAACAGGGGAATTTCTCCTTTTTCCGGGACGATAAAGCGTTCTCTCAGATGGGCCACCCCTTCATCCAGAAGAAGTATCACAGGGGTCCTGTAAGTCTCCGCCAGATTAAATGCCTCCACAGTCATCAAAAACACATCTTGATGGTTGGAAGCTGTAAGCGCAATTATGGAATGATCTCCGTGGACACCCCACCGGGCCTGGTTTATGTCACCCTGGCTCCCGTGAGTGGGAATCCCGGTGGAAGGACCTCCACGCTGCACGTTTACGACAACACATGGGATTTCGGCCATGATCGCATAGCCCAGAGCCTCCTGTTTAAGGGAAAAACCGGGGCCGCTGGTGGCCGTCATGACTTTATGCCCTGTAAGGGATGCTCCAATAATCGCGCACATGGAAGAAATTTCATCTTCCATCTGGATAAACTTACCGCCTTTCCGGGGAAGCATTATAGATAGGTGCTCGGCGATCTCCGTCGAGGGGGTTATGGGGTATCCGGCAAAAAAATCAAGCCCTGCATAGAGTGCCGCCTCTGCGCATACTTCATTGCCCTGAGCAAATTTTATCTTTTTGTTCATAACAAAACCCTCCAGTCACATTTCACATCGCAGTTCAATAGCGAGGTCAGGACATGCGCGTTCGCAAAACTCACAGCAGATACAATCAGCCGGTCGGGCTGCAAATGCCTTGTCCTCGTCATCAAGTTCAAGGACATTCTTCGGGCAAACATGTACACATATGCCACACCCCTTGCACCAATCTCTATTTATGATGCATTCTGCCAGCTTTGGCTTCCCCATACAAAATCCCTCTCAATTCCAACAAGTTTTGAAACTTCTTTTATACATGAAGATTTTAATAGTTTTGTTATCAGGTGTCAACGATATCTCCGCCGC
>QMMV01000158.1 GCA_003647435.1 Deltaproteobacteria bacterium
GACCGGGATGGGAAACCTGTACGTCACCGTAACCGAGTATGAAGGCCGGCCTTTCGAGGTGTTCGCCACCATTGGAAAGTCAGGTCGTTCCACCACGGCCAAGACCGAGGCCATAGGCAGGTTGGTCTCCCTGGCCCTCAGGACCGGGATCGGTGTGGAAAAAATCGTGGAGCAGTTGAAGGGAATCGGGGGCGAGCATCCCGTGTTTCAGAAAAACGGCCTCGTCCTCTCCATCCCGGACGCCATAAGCCTGGTCCTGGAACGCCGGTATCTGTCGGGCGGGGAAAAAAAGAGAAGCCCACAGAAGACGCGCCCGCTGAGGGGGGAGACCTGTCCCGAGTGCGGTCAGACCATCAGCTTCGAAGAAGGCTGCATGACCTGCCACTTCTGTGGTTTCACGAAGTGTTAGGCCGGGAGGTTCCTCATCGCTGCGTTTTCCAGTCTATTCTTCCACCTCAAACGTTAGCCCGAGCTGACGCGCCGCTTCTTTCATGGCTTTCAGGGCAGGATCATTTGGATCAAGCGCCTGTCCTTCGGGAACTTCCATATCGAACTGGATACCGAGGTGCAGCCTCTTGAGGTTCATTCGTGCTGCAGGTCCCACGAAGCAGCGGAAGAGTTCTTCAGGGTCCAGGTAAACCTCTGGCGCTGTATCTTGAACCACCGCCCATAGGTTCGCCGCGAACACGGCTTCCTCAAGTCGCCCTTCACGAATATCCCGGTGGGGAGTGGCAACTGCGTACCAAGGCTTGAGATGCGAGTTCATATGGCGCCTCCGTCAATCACCATTGTCTTGGTTCACATCATCGCTCAATTCTTTCTCCAGTTGCTCCAAGGGAGGAAGGATGTCGGCGATGGCATCCCTCACGGGCGGGAGATCTCGGGTCGCAATTCGCCAAACCTGCTTGAGATCCACCCCTTCATAGCAATGGATCAACACATCCCGGAATCCGGCCATAAGCCGCCAAGGAATATCCGGATACTTTTGTCGGTAATCCTCTGGGATACGTTTGGCCGCTTCCCCGATGATCTCGAAATTCCGGATAACGGCATCTTGGGTCTTTGGATCTTCCAGAAACATACGTTCATCTTCTGGAAGATAATTCATGATTCGGTCGGCACATTCCAGAATATGGGCAAGGTATATTCGTGGATCTTTCTTCATAAGGGCCTGGCCTCCTTGAGAATCCTCCGGCGCAATAACCTATGGATAGCGTTTTCAGTGAGCACATCCACCGGCCGTCCAAGTAGCCTCTGGAGTTCGTCCACCAATCCTGCTGGGAACCAGGGACTGGTCTGATCGCTAACATCAACCAAAAAATCAATATCACTCGATTCAGTTACTTCTCCACGCACTATGGAACCGAAGACCCGAATATTGCGAGCGCCATGCCTCTCTGCAATACGCAGGATTTCATCACGTTTTTCTTTGAGCAACTCCATCTCGGTCATAATCCACCTTCCTGGAAAGAGAATGCTTGTTGCGTATCCTTATAAGCTACCCGTTTTCCTTCTGTCTTCATGGTCTCGCGTTCGCTCAAGAGCGCATTCACCAGCTTCCAGTCCTCGAGGTCGCGTGGCAGGACCTCGAAAAGCGCCTGCGCAAGCTTCCAGAACGGTCCGCCTGCCTGCGCCGAGGCTTCGGCAGGCAGGTACGAGCTCGCCAATGAGCATCGCGTGGTGGAATCGCAGCCGGCCCACGAGCTCCCTGTGAAACGCCTGATCGGTGGGATCTTCCGGCCAGCCCGGAGTGTCGGACTGGAGACGCACCCACGCTGCGTTGAATGCTTGAAGACGACGGTCTCGGTCCCGGATCCCGCCGAAGCCGTCACCGTCCAGGTCTTCGAGCAGGAACCGCTCCTCAAACTCAGGAGCGGTCGAGGAACGCGCCCTGTTGCTTGCAGAACTTCGGCCCGCCCCAGCAGACCGAAGCAGAAGGCGTGCAGCGTGCCGGCGCGAACCTCATTAGCGCCATCTACACCTAGCCTAGCCAACTCACTTTCGAGGTCTCTTGCTGCCGTTCGTGTGAAAGTGCAGACAAGCATTTGATTGGGTGTCGCCCCATCTTGGAGAAGACGAGCCACGCGTCGCATCAGTGCAAATGTTTTGCCCGTCCCTGGTCCCGCCATTTGTTATTCTTGCAGAACATAATTCTAAAGTATCGCTTCCTCCGGGAGTGGCAAATCGAGGCTAGGTTTGAGATGGATTCGGCCCAGTGCTGCCAAGTTTCGCACAGAAAGAGCAATCTCACTTTCTGTGAGCGGAGGCCTCCGTCGCTGCTTCCATTTCAGAACAGCATCAAGAACGTCCCTTTCTGTTGGATTCTCTGAGCCAGCCTTTTGAAGCGATTTTACAACAAACAAAATAGTAGCCGTTATCTCTGCTCGTTTTGTATCCATCCTCATAAAAAGGTCAGCAGTTCGCTCAATGATAGGCTCCCATTCCTTGAGCTTTTCAGCGTATGCTGCCCGTGCATCCTTGAAGGTTGGCCCGACCTCTACTGAAAACATTCGGCCAAGCCGTTTTTCACGAATGAGCCCGTTGTTCATAAGGCGAGCAATCATTCCCTTCAATTCTGGTGCATATGGGCCAAAACTCCCCTGGCGATATTGTAGTCCTGTGGGCAATCCTTCTTCAGTGGCCACATAAGCAATCTTTTGAAATGTGGTACGCCCCACTGGTGGGTGATATGGCTGCTCCTCAAGGCGGTTTAGTACTTCAACTAAAGCAACCCAGGCAGGCTTTATCCATTTGGGTTCTGGCATGCGCTCTTTGGTAAACAATTCTTTTTGCAGGAACTCCGGTTGTAATTCCTCATGTGGTGTGCCATAGGGGGCATAAAGTTCAACAGGTATTTCCATGCCTTTAAGATAGCGATAGAGCATTGGGCCCACAACTCTCCATTCAAGCTGACCATAGCCACATCCTAGAGGAGGAACAGCGAGCGAAGTGATACCCCATTCCTTGTAATGCTTGAGTAAATACTCCAGCCCTTTGATGATATCTTCCAGCTTTGTAACAGACCGCCAATGATCCTTGGTAGGAAAATTGAGGATCCATGGCTGGTTCAATGACTTATATAGATATGGACGCCCCAAACGGACCTCACCACGCCGACAACGACTTACATAGTCTTTAAACATATCTGGGAAACGCTTCTTAAATTCGAGAGCTATTCCCTTACCCATTACCCCTACACAATTAACAGTATTAACTAAGGTCTGGGCCTTTGACTCAAATAGGTTGCCTATAATGACTTTGATCATAATCGCCCCCTCAATCCTGAAAGAACAGGTGTGCATTGATTGTTATTTCCAAAGCAATCCCCATTCTTTCAATTGCATATTTTGCATCTTCACAGGAAACATAAACCCCTATGATAAATTTGGGCTCAACTTCATCAGGGACAAGCACCTCTGCACACTTGATCCGCTTATGTTTCCACTCTTCTATAGGATCCGTATGCGTCCAATATTCAGCGAACACGACATCTCTATTCACGTGTGATAGACCACGAGGCGAAGGCCAAAAAGCCGTATAATCACTGGCTGCATTTCCATCCGCAATAACCACATTGGGCAGATCCAGAACATCAGTGCTGATCCTCAAAACAGAAATTTCCTGATGCCGATCTCGCCGCTTAAACATCATGGGATTTCTAGCATGAATATACAAATTTACGTATTCATGAAGCCGTCTACCTCTTGGTACGCTTTTTCCATCTCTTATGCCTTGAATGTCTTCCATAGCAATAGACTGATGCCTCAATCGTTTTGCCCGCCTATGGGAAAGGATACCATACTTCATAATGGAAGGAATATTTTCTATGGGCGTTATATAATGGAGTTCTTGTAAATCGTCTTTATCCATTCATAATACCCCAATTTCCTGCCCGTGACTGCTCCAATCACCCTCATCCACAACAAACTGCACCTGTCTGTAAAGCACTTCCGGGTTCAGCTTTGAAATAGGATCCTGTATGATACGCAGCCTGGGCTGCTCACCTCTGCAATGGGTAACGATGTAAAGCCATGCACGATCTCCAATCTGCCGCAATTTATCCACTTCGGGCCCGGTCAATATGATAGCCCCCGTCTGGGAACGCCCCTTGACCTCTATGAATCTCTTCTCTCCGTTGGGGCCTTCTGACCGAATATCATAGTGTTCTCCATCACTGCTCACATCGGTGGTGTCCATCCGCGGCTGCGTTCATAGCGCATGGCGACATCCATCGCGATGGCCTCGACCTCATCGTCACGCCGCATGGGGATACCTTTGGACGGAACATCCTTTTCATTTTCAAGAGCAGCGACCGGGGATGGTACTACTATGGCTTGTGTCAATACATCCGGGAGATTAGCTGTCAATCTCATCATCAGGTCGAGCTCTTTGAGACGCTCGGCCTTGCGGGCCTTCAGTTCCTCGATGCGCCGCTGAAGCCGCATCCGTTCTTCGCTGTTATCTTCCCCGAAAAGCTGCGCTTGTTGCAGATCATTCAGTTCTCCTTGCAATTCGAGAATCAAATCCGTAAACGCGGTGTTCAAATACTCCCTGCGTAGATCACATTCCTCAGCGCGAACGGTTTGAACATATCGAAGCTGCTTCTCCGTAATCTCTTCGTAAGCCCAAGCCTGGATTTCCTCGGTGCCTGCCTGCCGCGCCGCGTCGCTTTGCGGCGCAGGCAGGGACCGCTCTGGCAGATCCGGCATCGGTGGATCGCCCTCTGGCGGCAAACAGTTCAAAAGATAGGATGGCGAGGTGGCGCGCAGCCCCATATGACCTGCCTGCCGCGACGCATCCACTTGCGGCGCAGGCAGGTCCATGGCAACCACTGTCAGCCGCTCGTGGGCCAAGCGTTTTCGCGACTCAAGCCGGCCGTCCTCAATAGTGGAACGTACCAGCCAAAGTCTCTGAGGTCGTGCGATATTCGGGTCAACAAGAAGAGCACCTTTTGCAAAAGACTTTCGAGCCTCACGGATAGCCCACTCAATCAAGGTATCAAACAACGGATGCCCAGGGCCAAGGAGTTTGGTTCGCTCGGGAACGCGAACTTTGCTGGCTACGCTGACAAGCTGTTTATCAAAGACAAAAGGTGTATCATACGCTTCTGAGAGCGGGGTTCGGCCTGTCTGCGTGCGACGCACAGGCAGGCGTTCACGAGAAAGGTCAAGGAGGGCAGCTGGTGTCGGGCCAAGGTGCCATACACCTGCCTGCGCCGAGGCTTCGGCAGGCAGGGGGGAATAGTCACCTGCCTGTCCTGCGGACGCAGGCAGGTCCTTGCGAATCGTACCACCACAGGCCGTCCAAGCGCGCTCAAAGAAACGTTGAATGAACAGGGGTTGGAGGCGACGCTCGTCAGAGGCATCGCGCAACTCTCTGGCTGCGCGGAGATCGAGCCTGGAAGCCAACGAGGTCTTCTTCTGAAGAGCGATAAGCCGTTCGGCCCTTTCCTTTGACGCCAAATCTAGAACGGCGTCCGCTTCAACCCCGAC
>QMMV01000159.1 GCA_003647435.1 Deltaproteobacteria bacterium
GATGTTGCGGTTTACGAAGATGTCTGAAAAATGATGCTTGCAGTCGTTGCAAAGGTTTTCACACAAATGGATATGTCTGGTATGCCGGATAAAGGTGGCTGGTTATGAGGGCCTTTTTAAAAGAATTGGTTGTGCTTGCCGCAATCTGTTTGGCGGCAGGGTGCTCCCCTGCATGGCAGCAAATCGACTCCTGCAACATATCCCGGGAACCAAAAGGGGTTGCTTCTGCATCACCACCAGCAGTCAAGGCGACTGATTTGCGATACCGGGATGTTACAGCCAAGACTGCAGCCTCGTTGACCCCAACCGTCTCCCCTGCTGATTGTCTCATGCCTGCAGAGGGAAACCAGGTGGTGAAAGCCCCGCCCCGGATGGAGGAAAAGGTTTCTGAAGCTACTTCCGCAACCGAGTCCCCCCATAGAAACACCCTTAAAAAATCCCAGCAGCTCCTCGATGAGGCCCTGGAATTCTGCACGGCTTCGCAGGATTTTTGGGCACACGGAGATTTTGAAAATGCCATTGCTTCCCTGGATCAGGCCTACAGTCTGATCCTGCAGGCCGATACCAATGATGACCCGAAGCTTATCCAACAAAAAGAGGATATACGTTTCATGATCTCGAAACGGATGCTTGAGATCTATGCCTCACAACATACGGTGGTCAACGGCAACCATGATGCCATCCCGATGGTCATGAACCGCCATGTTCGAAGGGAAATCAACCTCTTCAAGGGGGCGGAAAGGAATTTCTTTATCAGGGCTTACAAGCGATCCGGGAGATATCGCATGCGAATACTCAAGGCGTTAAAAGAAGCAGGACTTCCTGAAGAACTTTCATGGCTGCCACTGATAGAGAGTGGATTCAACGTAAAGGCCCTGTCTCGGGCTCGAGCCTTGGGTTTGTGGCAATTCATACCTTCAACAGGGTACAAATTCGGCCTCAAAAGAGATCAATGGATAGATGAACGGATGGATGTAGACAAGTCCACACAGGCAGCAATCGCCTACCTTCGAGAACTTCACAATATCTTCGGGGACTGGTGTACGGTGCTTGCAGCATACAACTGCGGGGAAGGAAAGGTTTTGCGGGTTATCAGAAACCAAAACATAAACTATCTTGACAACTTCTGGGATCTCTTTGAAAAACTTCCATGGGAAACCGCTCGATATGTACCACGATTTCTGGCGGCCCTCTTTATCGTTAATAACCCCAAGCAATTTGGGCTTGATTTAACAGATCCTGATCCGCCATGTGAGTGGGAAGTAGTGACCACTTCCAAGCAGCTTCACTTGGCAGATATAGCTAAAGTGCTGGGGATGTCGGAGAAAAGCCTTGTGATGCTCAACCCTGAGCTCCGCTACAAGATAACTCCGCCCACATCGTACGAACTGAAGATACCTGAAGGTAAAAGGAGTCTCTTAATCGCAAAAATGGATAAGCTTCCGGCCTACATTCCATCAAGTAGGCTGTATTCGTATCACCGGGTACGACCTGGCGAGACACTCTCACAGCTGGCACGGCGTTATCACACCAGTGTCCGTGCCATTAGCAATATGAATAACATACGAAGGGAAAACTTCATCAGGGCGGGACGGAGATTAAAGATCCCAACAGGACGGAGATGGCCTCTCTATGTCGCAACAAGAAAGGCTTCTTCTCTTCAATCAAAATCGATCGAATACCACGTCAGGCGCGGGGACTCGCTATGGCTCCTGGCAAGGAGATACAAGACAAATATCCAGCAGATCATGCGGTTAAACGGCATGAAGTCCACCCGCCTCCATATCGGACAAAAGCTGATCATACCCAAAGGAACGCATCAGCCCCCGCCGCGCGGGTCAACAACCAAGTATCGAGTAAAACGGGGGGATAGCCCCTATCAGATTGCCATGCGGCATAACATGAAGCTGGAACGGTTTCTTCGCCTCAACAAGCTCACCCCGAGATCCAAAATATACCCTGGACAGGTGTTTCTCGTAGATGTAGAATAATTTAAAAAGGCCCCCGTAGCTCAGGGGATAGAGCAAAGGATTCCTAATCCTTGTGCCGCAGGTTCGATTCCTGCCGGGGGCACCAATTATTCCACACCATTTACGTTCCTTAAGCGACCCTGCTTTTACCGCTTAGCCTCCTTTCATCCCTACGCCGGCCACCGACGTGCCGCAGTTGGGGCAGTGACCGCCAGGCTGGACGCGGTTCTCCAGAATCTGGTAGCCAAGGCGCCGGATCAGCGTCTGCCCGCATTTGTGACAGACGGTATTGGACTCACCCGGCAGGTTGCCTATGTAGATATACCGCAGTCCTGCTTCCAGTCCGATTTCCCGGGCCCGGTCCAGTCTCTCAACAGGCGTGGGGGACACATCTGTCATCTTGTAATTCGGAAAGAAGCGGCTGATGTGCCAGGGGGTATCAACTCCCAACTCCTTGGCCACGAAATCCGCTGCGTCCTTCAGTTCTCCATCATCGTCGTTAATCCCGGGAATGACAAGAGTGGTCACCTCCAGCCAGATGCCCAGCCGCTTCATCACTTTCATCGTGTCCAACACCGGCTGCAGCCTTGCCCCCACGTACGTGCGGTAAGTCTCGTCTCGGAAGGCTTTCAGGTCGACATTGGCCGCATCGAGATAGGGCTGAAAAGTCTCTAACATCTCCTCGGTCATGTAACCATTGGTGATGTACAGGTTGGCTAATCCCGCCTCATGTGCCAGGTGAGCCGTATCATAGGCATACTCGAAGAAGATGGTCGGCTCGGTATATGTGTAGGCGATACTGCGGCAGCCGGCCTTTTGAGTTGCAGCAACGACCTGTTCGGGGCTTGCTGTTTCCCCCAAGATAAGATGTCGCTCGCGCACCATCTGGGAAATATCCCAGTTCTGACACCAACGGCAGCGGAAGTTGCATCCCGGGGTGGCGATAGAGTAGGCGGCCGAGCCGGGGTAGAAGTGAAACAGCGGTTTCTTCTCTACAGGGTCTACGTGCTGGGCGATCGTGCGTCCATAGACCAAAGTGTAGAGAGTTCCGCCCCGGTTTTCCCGAACCCGGCAGATACCGTTGTTGCCATCGGCGATGAGGCAACGGTGAGCACACAGGTTGCAGCGCACCTTGCCCTCCGGTAGCTTTTCGTACAGCATAGCTTCTTTGGTGGCATCCATCTAAGTTTCCTCCTTCCGATAACTTCTTTAATCAGGGTCAATACATCACTTCATCAGGGTTTCATATGCCTTTTGAATCGCGACGAACTTTTTGTGGGCAAGGTCTTGAAACTCGTTGCCGAGGTGCTGGACCTTGTCGGGATGGTATTTTGCAACCAGCCTCTTATAGGCCTGTTTTATCTCTTTTTTCGAGGCACCCGGCTGAAGGCCGAGTATGCTATAAGGGTCTTCGTCCTCAGGCATCCCTTTATCTTGCGCACTCTCCTTCCCGGCGTAAGCCGAAGATTTATTGCTTGCCTGGTGTCCCTTTTTCAGCCTGGACGTCCACCACAGCACAAGGGCGAATACTGCAAGGTCATCAAGCCAGCCGGGACCAAGCATACAGTCCGGTAACACATCACATGGGTTAATAAGATACAAAAAGGCTATTAGCCAGGGCAGATATTTTTTGATCATTTTTCCGAAAGCCTCAAAAAATGAACAAAACCACTTGCAATCAGGGAAAAGATGATTTATTTTTCCAGTTGCATGAACAGTTGAGATCTTTGAAGGAGGTTATAAAATTGCCACTGTACGAATTTCGCTGTTCAAAATGCGGCCATGAATTTGAAGAAATAGTCTTCCTTACAGACAAGGAACCCATAAAGTGCCCAAAGTGCGGCGCATCCAATCCTGAGCGCCTGTTGTCGATGTTTTCCTCCAGTAGCTCATCTTCGGACACACCAAGCTATACCGCATCCTCGTGCAGCACATCTCATGGGGGATTCTCTTGAGCATAAACCGTATCAGCAGTTCGCTGATGGATATAGATGAAAAGTAATTTTTTAGGTTCAAAGTTCCGTAGTTCACGGTTCTTGGCCCGTCCACGGGCTTGCTTGCTGAACGGCAAAAACTCGGCTCACCGCGGTAGCTGCCAAACCGTTTTTTTGTGATCTTTCCCTGGAATGATAACACTAAGTGGGTGTAAACCGCAACCGGCTCTTTCCCTTGACCACAACCTCTTGTTCTGATAAACATTTCGTATCAGTTTAGATTTTTGAAAATGTTATTGCGGACAGGCCATCCGATTGGAGACTGGCTCACTGTCTGAGTTTGAGACGGTCTCCAATCGGATGGCCTGCCCGTTCCTTATCTCTGTTTTTTGAAAGGGCCAAAACGATACATAATTTCCAATCTTGCTGAAAGGAGCTGCCGATGGATCTGTACGAAGCGATCAGAGGGCGAAGAAGTATCCGCAGGTTTAAACCAAATCGTGTGCCGAAGGAAATCCTTGAGAAGATTTTTGAGATTGCCCTCTGGGCTCCCTCCGGCATGAACCTGCAAAACTGGTATTTTGTGGTTGTTACCGGTGAGCGAAAGGATGCACTTGTTGAAATAGCGAGCAAGGGCTATAGCTACATTGAGCCTGTTCTTAAGGATGTTTTTGCTGAAAAGCCTCCCGTAGTTGAGTTTACAAAGAAGTTCTTTGCCCGGCTTGGCGGAGCACCAGTAATTATCCTCGCCTACTTTGAGCCGACCAGAGAGAGAGAGGAGACGAGCATCCAGACAGTAGCTGCAGCCATTCAGAATCTCTTGCTGGCAGCCCATGCTGAGGGATTGGGCACCTGCTGGATGACAGGCCCGGTGCATGTAGCCGACCAGATCAATGAATTCTTAGATATTCGTGACAAGACATTGGTGGCAATTATTCCCATCGGATATCCGGATGAATCCCCCCGCGCCCCGAAGCGGAAACCAGACCGTGTAGTATACCAGGGATTTGAATAGGACAGTATGAAGTTCAGGCGACTGCGGGAAAGGATGGTAAGCACCCAGATAGAGGCTCGCGGTATCAATGATCAGAGAGTACTTGCGGCGATGCGAAAAGTCCCCCGTCACCTTTTTGTAAGTGAGGCCTTTCAGGACCAGGCATATGGCGATTTCCCACTGCCGATTGGTGAAGGCCAAACCATTTCTCAGCCCTATATTGTAGCAGAGATGACCCAAGCCCTTGAACTGACCAAAGACGATCGCGTGCTCGAGATCGGAACCGGTTGCGGCTATCAGGCTGCCATACTGGCTGAACTGGCCTATCGTGTATATACCATTGAGCGCATCCGATCGCTCTTCATTACGGCACGAAAAACCCTTGACCGGCTGCACTACCACAATGTTGTCGCCAGGTGTTCGGACGGAACGCTTGGCTGGCCGGAGGAAAGCCCTTTTGATGCGATAATTGTTACAGCCGGAGCTCCGGAGGTGCCAAGGGCCCTGGTAGGCCGGCTAAGGACAGGGGGGCGCCTGGTCGTTCCGGTGTGGGGTCACTGTTCACAAACCCTGCTTAAGATCATCCGCC
>QMMV01000160.1 GCA_003647435.1 Deltaproteobacteria bacterium
CAATATCAGTTATCGTCAAGGACGAATATCCAGGCTACTGTTTTTTCTCAACGCTCAGTAATGCTCTCAGACAGTGAGCCAGTCTCCAATCGGATGGCCTGTCCGCTCCGTATGTCTGTTTTTTAAAAGAGCTAAAGTGTTACTATCATTTTATATCAGATGTGCAGGGAAAATTCACGAATTGCTTCCTACGCTGCCTTCTTGCTGAAAACGACCAGGCATCTTTTGATGCCACAGCGCGGGAGGTGATAGTCCTTTGTATGAAGAGCCAGCGCTTCATCCTTGATTTTTGCGGTTGCGCTTTTGAGTTCAGGATCAATTGGAACTCCCTTCATGGCGATAATCACACCGTTTTTGGAAACCAGCGGAATCGCTTGATCAAGGAGCATTCCAATCTTTGACACCGCCCTTGATACAACTACATCATGCAAGATTCCTTTCCCCTCAATTTCTTTCGCAAGCTCCTCTGTGCGCAGGTGGGAAGCCTCGATTCCTTCCAGGCCCAAAGTCCTTATGATGTGTTTCAAGAAGCTTGTTTTTTTTCTTGATGCATCGATGAGTCTGACCTGTAAGTCAGGCCGTATGATCTTCAAGGGAATTCCGGGGAACCCCCCTCCTGAGCCGATATCAAGCACTCGTGATGACACGGGAATAAAGGGTGAAGGTACCAGGCTGTCCACAAAATGCTTTTCTGCAATTTCTCCCGGGTCTGTAATCGAAGTGAGGCCGGCGAATCGATTCCACGCCATGAGTTCCCTGGCGTGTAGGGCAAACAGGCGGATTTGCCGCGGTGTTACATCTACTCCTAATCCCCTTGCTCCCTTATAAACAATTTCAGCCCATTCTGGAGAGTCAAAGTCAAATTCCTTTGTTAGCTCAACAATCGTTGCCCCCCAGCCCCCGGCAGGGAGTGGAGCATCCGAAAAGGAAGCCACCATAGGAAGTTTCTTGAGTAAACCCTGAACCATCTTCTTGAGAACACCCTTACCTTTACCATGGACGATCCTGACCGAGTAGATTCCTGACGCCCGGCACGCACGGAGGTACTCCCCAAGAAGACTCGGAATTTCGTGGGGGAGAAAGGTATGAAGGTCAAGGACATCACTGATGGGGACTTTCACAGCCTCTGTTGCATTCTTGTCGTCTTGATCGTTTCGTAGCACCTTAGCAAATGACACCACCCTTCCGCTTCGGGATTATACATGAAAAACCAGCCATCCCCAAACAGGCTCCTGCAGTGATCAGATTTTTACTTGTGTAAAAGGCGCGCCCAAGTGAACAAAACGCACGATCCTCACCTTTTTCTCCAAGAAGGCAGGCAGAGAATGCGTCTTGATGTCATTTCGACCTCTTCGCTTTGGTTGGTTTTCGGACAGCCTCCTCGACCCTGTCTCTGTCTAAGACTTTCTCCAAGACGTAACATTGACTCCATTGAGTTACGTTAACCCTGACAATTCAGATTTTTGAAAGCATCTGTGTCCATTTTTTTTAAAAGAACGTAACACTTTAGCTCTTTTAAAAAACAGACATACGCAATAATATTTTCAAAAAGCTAAACTGATACAAAAGAACTAAAGTGTTTCAATATGCTTTACGGTTATTTGCGTTTCTTGCGGCTGCCATCCCCGCGTTTGTTATTTTCGGGGGATGAACGCAGGCGTCTTTCGTTTTGCAATTCAATAATTCCCCGAAGTTGTTTCAAGAAGCTTTCTCTAAGTTTCTGGTTCTTGATTTGACGAAATAGTTTTAAGATAACAATCTCTTCCTTATCGGGAAATTGAAAAGGTATAAGAGGGCGTTTTTGGGAAGCATATTGCTGAGTCGGTTCTGAAACTGTAGGAGCCGGCTCATTTTCAAAAAAAGAGGCAATGGAAACACCTAAGGCCTCGGAGATCTGTTGAAGCCGAAAGACGGATATCCTGGTGACACCTTTTTCGTATTTTTGAATTTGCTGAAATGACAGGCCTACTTTCTCGGCTAATTCAATCTGGGACATCCCCCAGCTTTTTCTTATTTGTTTGATCCTCAGTCCAATCTTTTTGTCTATCGCCGTCAATTTTTCTCTCAATTCACACAGTTTTGTCGGTAGACCATGCGGAAAGCTGTTTTTCTGTTTTCTATTTCATTATAACAGTCTAGTCCAACACCTCTTAGTTGTATTTTGGTCTTGACATTTACCGCTCGCAGGTTGTATAGACTACTGTAATAGTGTGGCAATATTTTGTTTTTCCGCACTCATCTTAACATAAGAGTATCACTGTAGCGCTTTCAACGAACAGACATAAGGACCGGACAGGACATTCGGTTGTAGACTGGTTCAGGGGCTGAGAGCATTAGTGAGCGTTGAGAAAAAACAGTAAGTTAGGTGGACGCGTCCTTGATGATAAGCAATATTGCCACCGAATAGATGCTATTTCAACCTCTAACCGCTGTTTTTTCTTTACGCTTAGTTACATGCCTGCCACCAGGCAGGCAACTGAGTTCGAGGCAGTCTACCCCGTAGTTACATAACTTACCAAGAAGATGTGCCATTTGCCTTGTTTTGCAACAACAGCGTCTACACTCGGATGGCCTGCCCGCAATAATAGTTTCAAACATCTAAACTGATACAATTAAGATAAGATAGGCAGGGGAGTCGGAGCGAAAAGAAGTTTAGGCTATTAATCTCCTTCTTGACGGGATTGTTGGGACTTGACGCCGTTTTGTAAAATAGCACCGCGGTAACATTAGGGAAAGCACGGATGGAAAAGAAAAGAATCCTAATTGTTGAGGATGAAGAGCTTACGCGAAACTTGCTGGTTGAGGTCTTGAAGTTGTGTGATTACAAAATAGAGAGCGTAGAAAATGGAGTTGAAGCAATCAAGCGAAATGCCGCAAGCTCTTACGATCTAATCATAACGGATTACAAGATGCCTGAGATGAACGGGCTTGAATTAATTCGAAGAATACGGATGAAAAATCCCTCTATTCCTATCCTGGTAGTTACTGGCGATGGTCCTGAAGGTGAACTTCTCAAAAGTGGAGCTTTAGCATGTATTAAGAAACCATTTAATATCTCTGAGTTACAAAGGATTGCAAGAGCTATTCTGGACGAACGCCAATCCTCTCCTGCTTGATTGTGCCCCAACTTCTGTTTCCTTGTTTTTTACAACCCCCAAAGAGTAAGTTGAACCTCGTTTGTCTTGCTCTTTACCCTGCACTGCCCGGATTGTGCTGACCGTCTATTATGCAAGCATGCAGCAAGGCGAGATCCTCGCATTGAAGTGGGAGGCGTTGTTGATGGCCGGTGGGATCGAGGCAATAGCGGCAGGGTCGGGACTATGTTTTGTCATGGTTTGGGCAGAGTCCCTGTTTTCTACTTGTTTTAATTCAAAAAATTATGTATCAAATCTCAAAAAAAACGAACATACATTAACATTAATCCATCATTATACAGGGAGTAACCAATGCCAAAAAAAATCGTCATCATCGGAGCCGTGGCTTTGGGGCCAAAGGTCGCCTGCCGGGCCCGCCGCATGGACCCGGATGCTGAAATCCTTATGCTGGACAAAGATTCAAATATCTCCTATGGGGGTTGTGGCATCCCGTATTATGTAAGCGGAGACATCCCGGACGTCAAGGAACTTTCATCAACCATCTATCACGCTACGCGTGATGAGTCGTTCTTTAGATCGACAAAACGGGTTGAGGTTCGCACCAACGTTGAGGCATTGGCTATTGACAGAAAAAACAAGACTGTTCGCGTCCACGACATCAAGACGGGAACCGTGGAGGATATTCCATATGACATCCTTGTTCTTGGCACAGGAAGCACGGCCGTTATTCCGCCTATTCCAGGCGCAGACCTGCCCGGGGTTACGGCCATTTCGAATCTGCATCATGCTGTGGAAATCAAGAAGAAAATCGCCAAGGGCGAGGTGGAGTCCGCGGTAGTAGTCGGCGGCGGGGCGATCGGTCTGGAGATGGCTGAGGCCCTGACTGTGCTGTGGGGGGTTAAAACAACCCTTGTCGAGATGCAGGAGCAATTGCTTCCTGTGGCCGTCGGCCCGGACCTGGCCGGAATTATCCGGAGATACCTTGAGAAAAACGAGGTCAAGGTCCTCACAGGGGATTGTGTTTCAAAAATCATCGGCAACCAGAAGTCCGGGGTTACAGGTGTAGAAACGGGGGCAGGCTTCATCCCATGTCAACTCATTATCTTTGCCATTGGAGTACGACCAAACACTCACCTGGCTCGGGAAGCCGGCCTGGCCATCGGCTCCTTCGGCGGCATTCTTGTGGATCGCCGTATGCGTACTTCGGACCCGAACATTTTTGCCGGCGGCGATTGCGTGGAGGTCCAGCACCAGATTACCGGCCAAAGGGTAATCCTCCCTCTCGGCTCGCTGGCCAACCGCCAGGGCAGGGTGATTGGCACTAACGTATCAGGAGGCAACGAGCAGTGGCGTGGTGCAGTCGGGACGTTGTGCCTCAAGGTATTTGACCTCGGCATAGCCAGGGCCGGTCTTACAACGGCACAAGCCATTGGAGCCGGCTTCGACGCTGTGGACGCACTAATTGCCGGGTCGGACAAGGCGCATTTTTATCCTGGTCACAAGCCAATGTTCATTAGGCTGATTGCAGACAGAAAAACCAGGCGTGTCTTAGGTATAGAGGCTGTGAGCGAGAACGGTGACGCCGTCAAGGCAAGAGTGGATGCGGTAGCGGCCTTACTTTCGCATGGAGTATGTGTGGATGAGATATCAAACTTAGAGGTGGGCTATGCTCCACCTTTTGCTTCGGCAATGGACATTGTCAACGCTGCGGCCAATGCCCTGGAGAACGTGCTGGACGACCGAGGCGAGGCAATCAACGTGCTCGAGTTTTTGGACCAACTCGACAGCCCGGATCTCAGGGTTCTGGATGTACGCACAAGAATTGAAGCCGAGCCGTATGTGAACAAATACGGGAAGCGCTGGCAAAATATTCCCCTGGACGAACTCCAGGAACGGCTCGGCGAGATTCCCACCGATGAGCCGCTTATCGTAATCTGTAGCTCGGGCGTGCGTTCCTTTGAGGCCCAGGTGCTCCTGCGCCAGAAAGGTATCGCTAACGTCAAGAACGTACAGGGTGGCACGGCACTGGTCGAACTCCTGAAGGACGTAAACATGAGAAACATGAGGGTCACATCCTAACGGCCTGTTGCCCAAACAAAAATTCCTTTGAGCGGTCATTAAAACGTTTTTTTTGCTAACAAATCCTGGCGAAGCGCAAGATCAGCGATGTCAACTGTTTTAGCCCGGAGGGCAAGTTTTGACATCGCCTGTAGCAAGCCTTAGATTTGTCGTATTAGTTTAGCTTTTTGAAAATATTATTGCGTATGTCTGTTTTTTAAAAGAGCTAAAGTGTTACGATTTGTCAAAAAACGTTTTAGACCAAGCGAAAAGGGATTTGGGCAACAGCCCGTTAGGATGTGCCCACCCTTGTCCCTTCACAGCCCG
>QMMV01000161.1 GCA_003647435.1 Deltaproteobacteria bacterium
AAATATTATTGCGGACAGGCCATCCGATTGGAGACCGTCTCAAACTCAGACAGTGAGCCAGTCTCCAATCGGATGGCCTGTCCGCTCCGTATGTCTGTTTTTTTAAAAGAGCTAAAGTGTTACCAAAATTGTTACTATAAAAGAGATTCTGATTGTATTGAGCGCTTTTTTGAGATATGGATGGTTGTCTCCGAAGTCAGGAAAAGGAGCCAGAGTAGAAGGACATGGCGAACCGGGTCTCGCTGTTGAGAGGAGGCTTCTGAATAGGTGCTATAGCGATGGTTTACCAAATGTCAATTAAAAAAGAATGGTCTGTTCTGTCACCTGACCCTCAGAAGGTATCCGACCTCTCGTCCGCTCTCGGCTGCCACCCCGCTGTCGCTCGTGCCCTTATAAACCGTGGGATATCTACCGCCGAGCAAGCGGCACTTTTTCTTAAGCCGTCACTGGCCAGGATTCGATCACCATTTTCAATGAAAGACATGGATCGGGCGGTCGGTCGCATATTGCTCGCCTTAGAGCGCGGTGAAAAGGTGGCAGTTTTTGGAGACTATGATGCAGATGGCATTACTTCCACCGCCATCCTCTTCGGCTTTCTGATAGAGCTCGGTATGGATGTCACTTACCACATCCCGAATCGTCTGACCGAGGGTTACGGCCTTAAGCCCGATTATGTAAAAAACCATGCAATTCCTGGCGGCGTGAGGCTGATCATCACCGTGGATTGTGGCATTAGCAGCCACGAGGGAGTCAGCGCAGCGCGCAACGCTGGGATCGATGTAATAATTACCGATCACCACGAGATCCCTCCCGTTCTCCCAGAAGCTTTTGCTATTTTGAATCCAAAACAACCTGATTGTCCATCAGGATTTACATGGCTCGCAGGAGTTGGAGTAGCCTTTCACCTGCTACTTGCCCTCCGCAAGCGCCTGCGGGATGAACATTTCTGGTCCTCCAAGGGTAAGCCGGAACCGAACTTAAAGAGCGCCTGCGATCTCGTTGCCCTTGGCACGGTTGCAGACATGGTTCCGCTCGTAGAGGAAAACCGTGTCTATGTGAAGACGGGGCTTAAGGTACTTGCCGCTGCCGCCCGGCCGGGAATAAGAGCCTTGTTGGATGTATGTAACATCACTGAAGGCCCACTTAATACTTACGATTTGGCCTTCAGGCTCGCTCCGAGGTTAAATGTGAGCGGAAGGCTCAGCGATGGTTCTCTGGCACTCGAACTGCTAACTACATCCGAGGCAGAAACTGCTCATGCGATTGCGAAAGAGCTTGACCGGGAAAACGAGCGAAGGCAACAGCTTGAAGCGAAGATCCTGTCAGACATTTTCGCGCACCTTGACAACAACCCTCAATTATTGGAAAAAAGGTCTCTCGTTCTTGATCGAGAGGGATGGCATGAAGGCGTGATTGGCATTGTGGCTTCAAGGCTCGTTCGTCGGTATATGCGCCCCGTTGTCATTATTACCACTTCGAACGGTATCGGCAAGGGGTCAGCCCGAACTCCTGAGGGACTTGATCTGTTCAATGCCCTCAAGGAATGTGCTGACTCTCTTCAAGAATTCGGGGGTCATAAGACCGCAGCCGGGCTAAGCCTGAAGGCCGAAAATATCCCTGTGTTCAAACGAGATTTTGAAAGGGTCGTCTGCGAAAATACCCCGGCAGAGGGCCTTGTCCCAAAACTGACTATCGACGGTGAGATATCTCCCGGAGAGATTACCCCAAAACTCACAGATGAACTGGAACAATTAGCTCCATTCGGAGAGGCAAATCCAGAGCCTCTGTTCCTCCTGTCGGATCTCGATGTGCTATCTTCCCGTAAGGTCGGGAATTCCCATACACAAATGCGGCTAAGACCTTCAGGAAAAGTTCAGGCCACGCCACTTGATGCAATCTTGTTCAACTCCGACGTCAACGCCATGCAAGCGAATAGATTCGATCGCATAGCCTGCCATGTTCGCTGGAACCGATGGAAAAACCGGAAAAAAATCCAGCTTGTGGTCAGGGACTTTGTAATCGGATAGCGCTTTTTTTGTTGTAATTTGAGTGAACTTGTCATAGTGTTCCTTGGAAAATGATATTAAGTATTCATCCGCCAACAGGAGCTCGCTATGGCTAAAGTATTTCACCCGGGAAGTCGCGAAGCCAGATTACTGTCTAAGATTGAAAGCTCAAAAGAGCGGGCGCGCAGGCATGCTGTCGAACAGGTTAAAGATATCGTCGAACCCCTGAGCAATGCGATTGCAATGAAGCTTATAGAAGAACACCTGATTGAAACGACCAGCAAGGACGAGATCGAGAAACAGATTGCAGGCTCGCTTGAAAAACTCACGAGAGCAGATGATTTCGACATTGATTACCAGATTGCCCCATTTAGAAACCTCGCACTGCGGCCAAATGTTGTAAGTCTTTATTTAACAGCTTTTGTCATTGAACAGCTGATTAAGCACAGAAGCGTTGAAGAAATTTACGGCACAGATGAGGAAATTTACAACTGCATCAATCGACAGGTCGTAAGATTCATCCTCCAATGAGGCCTTCCTTTTACCCAAGGCTCGTCAACGGACCGTTTGACGACCCTGCCCTGTTTGTACCATTTTTTTTTGAAAAGCGCGCCCTCCTTTTCGATATGGGAGACCTGCACAGCCTTGCCCCTAAAGAACTTTTAAAGATTACACATTGTTTTGTGAGTCACACACACATGGATCACTTTGTTGGTTTCGATACTCTTCTGCGCATCTTCCTGGGCCGCAACAACACGCTGCACATCTTCGGTCCTGCGGGCTTTCTTCAAAACGTGGAAGGAAAACTGGCGGGCTATACCTGGAACCTGGTTGAGAACTTTGATCACAACTTTGTCCTGAAGGCTACCGAGGTGCACGCTCAATACACCCTGACAAGGGTCTACCGTTGTAGCGAGGCCTTCGCCCCAAATCAGCCGCCAGAGCGTGCCCCTTTTGACGGAACGCTCTTGAAAGAACCTTTCTTTTCGGTTGAGACCACCCTGCTGGATCACAATACCCCGTGCCTTGCCTTCAAGCTATCGGAGAGATTCCATGTTAATATCCTAAAAGACCGTTTGAAAAAACTCGGTATTCCCGTCGGACCGTGGCTGAGAAGATTTAAAGAAGCCCTGTATCAAGAACGCGACCCGGAAGGAGATTTTGAAGCGACTTGGAAAGAAGGCGGAAAAGAAAGAAAAACTACGTTTTGCCTGGGGGACCTTGCGCGGCAGATCGCGCATATATCACCAGGACAAAAGATGGTCTATGTTGTTGATGCCGTTTTCAGCCCAGAAAATGCCAGAAAAATAATTGATATCGCACGCGATGCCGACCAGCTTTTCATAGAAGCCGCCTTTCTTCACGCACAGGCGGATGTGGCCCGCAGAAAGTATCATCTCACCGCCAGGCAGGCCGGTATGCTTGCAAGAAAGGCGGGAGTCAAATCACTTACTGTCTTTCATTTCTCTCCCCGATATCTGAACACACCATCACTGCTTGAGAAAGAGGCCCGTGAGGCATTTTTAACTGCATCTACGGGGTCTGACGGAATGCAAGGGGGCTGATTTCTCTAATATAGTTTTGAATCCCTGTCGCAATCGCATCAGCCACACGTTCTTGATACGAGGCAGAATTTAACCTGCGACACTCTGTCGGATTCGTCAGAAAAGCGATTTCCACCAGTATGCTCGGCATTTGTGCACCGAGAAGTACATAAAAAGGTGCCTGTTTCACACCTTTATCCTGAACCCTCTTATATCTTGGCTTCAACTTTTGAATCAGGGCGTGCTGTACATGGCCTGCAAGACGACTCGATTCACTCACCATGGCATTTTTCAGAAGGTCGTTCAGGATAGCCTCAAGATCGCTTATGTTTTTGGTCGAGGTGGCATTTTCACGAGCAGCCACCATGATCGCCTCGTTGTCTGTGGCAAGGTTTAAGAAATACGTTTCGATGCCATGACAACGCTTGTTTCTGTTTGCATTGGCGTGGATTGAGACAAAGATATCGGCCCCTTTTGTATTTGCAATAGCTGTGCGCTCTTCAAGCGATAAGAAAACGTCTCTGTCTCGGGTGAGTATCGTCTCGCACCCGAGCTTTTCACGGATCTTTCTGGCAAGTCTCTTAGATACTTCCAGAGTCACGTTCTTTTCCTTGACACTCCTGTAGTACCCGATAGCACCGGGGTCTTTCCCGCCATGTCCCGGGTCGATGACAATCCGTCTGACTCCGAGGGCTAATTGCTTGGCCAGAGCCACCTCGGGGAGCTTTGAGCCCTGTCTTTTTGCCACAACATTAGATCTTTTTTCCCCTGGAGTCTTAATTGGTATCCCATCTATGTCCAGCACGATCCTGAAGGGATTTCTCAAGGAAAATATCTTGAACCTGTCAATGGATTTGATATCCAGTACAATGCGCACCGTATCGGCTGTATACTGGGCAGCCCGCGCATCGCTGAGAAGATCATCGCCGATGGGCACAAAAGGCTTTACACTCTTTCCCATGCGCGCATTGTCAACATCAACGTAGAGTCGCTGCGGCTTGCTGATAGCTGGATCTTTTTTTAGCAAACGATACTTATATGGCACCTCGCTGTCCACATCGATCACGACACGGGTATAATTTGGAGTTGACCAAAATCGGAGCCCTCTTACGATGGCAAGATGAGACGCTGCAACTTTAAGGTTTTGCTTTCCGGCATGCTCCTTTCGAATCCGCGGGAAGAGTTTGCGCTTTTTCGCACTCTTTTTCACAGGAAGAGGGACTGTCCTGGATTTTCTTTGTGCACATGACTTTTTTGCCGCCGTACTTAACTCGGCAAGCATCTCTTTGGCTCTTCTCCGGTATGCGCTTTCCGGGAAACGTTTCAACAATCGGTCGAAATAGTCAGCCGCTTCTTCTCTGTCACGCACGTTGCAGAAACGTTTGTACAGCTTGAGATGCAGTCGTCCTATCATAAACAGGGCGTCATCTGCCCTCGGGCCGCTTGGCTGTGCCGTATACACAGACTTAAACTTTTTGACACACGAAAGCCACTGATGTCGATCTTTTTGTTTTTTAGGGTCTTTGAAAAGCCTTTTGAAGCTCAACTCAGCCTGCCGATATTCGTATTCCAATCTGCCCCCGGCCATAACCGGAAATGCTAAACAAAACATTAAGAGAAAGGTGATGGGGAATACGGATTTTCGCCACTCTTTCAATAAAATGTGCAGCATCATATAGTCGCAGGCTTTCTGTTTTTTTGACCCATGTTTTTTGGTCTACCGTCTGGTTTTAACTGTAGCTCACTTTAATTGTTACGTTCATTGTATCATTTTAGCCTTTTGAAAATATTATCGCATACAGGCAATCCGGTATAGGCTGTCTCACTGTCTGAGAGCGTTAGCGAGCGTTAAGAAAGAACAGTTAAGCAACAAACCTATGCTTTAG
>QMMV01000162.1 GCA_003647435.1 Deltaproteobacteria bacterium
ATCCGCTCCATATGTCTGTTTTTGAAAAGAGCTAAAGTGTTACTGAAAATCTATGTAATTACATCTCCCGCCTCATGGCCATGTCAAAGAGGATTCTCTTCCTTTTTTCCTGAATTCCCAGGGCCTCTCGTTTTTTGTCAATATGCCTGATCATCATCTGTGCCATCTCTTTAGGATCAGATCCAACAGCCCACAGCCCGCCGTACAGGTTTTCAATCTCTTCGAAAAGAAAATTGGTCACAACTTTGCTCCCTGATGTAGGAAAGGTCCTGCCAAAAACAACAAAGAGGCCACTCGCCACAAAATAGTGGCCGATCGATACCACCTTTTCACTCATCCATTCTGCGGCACAACCCGCCGCAGGGATCTGGCTGATATCGTCACCCAAGCCCCCTTCCCGTACAATTTCAGTAGCAGCTATCAGAATACGGCTGTTGTCCAGGCAAGAGCCAATGTGCAAAACAGGCGGCATACCCACGGCTTCACAGACCTCTTTAAGGCCAGGGCCTGCCAGTTCGGCAGCCTCGGGTCGCAATAGGCCTTCACGACCGCAGGCAGTGGCAGCACATCCGGTGGCCAGGACGAGAACATCATTTGCTATCAGCTCTTTGACGACCGTCGTGTGTACGCGACCGGAAAGAACATAGGCGCTATCACACCCCACAACAGCTCCCACGCCCCGGATGCGACCATTGATGATATTATCATTCAGGGGGCGGTAGGAAGCCCTAAAAGTCCCACCGAGTATATAATTGATTGATTCATGGCTGAATCCCGCCACAACATCCATTTTATGTCTTGGAATATTTACATGCCCCCTTTTTGGATATCTTTCTATAGCACGGCTCACAATATTTCTTGCTATCTCCGGGGCGTGGTGGTGGTCAAACTCGATGTGCGTGGCGCCTGGAATCTTTGCACGCGGAGACGTGGTAATGATCTCTGTATGAAAAGACTCGGCCACAACCGCCACAGACTGCATAATGCACTGAATATCAACCACCATGGCCTCAACCGCCCCCGTGGCAAGTACAATCTCTTGCTGGATAAAGCTGCCTGCAACCGGGATACCGTGCCGCATCAGGAGCTCAGTGCCTGTGCCGCAAACACCGACCAGGTTTATCCCGGAAGCCCCGACCTCTTTTGCTGCTGCCAACAGTTCAGGTTCCCGGCAGACCATGGCCATCGCTTCTGAAAGGATCGGTTCATGGCCGTGCACCACGATGTTTACCTTTTTTTCGTCAAGGGTGCCGAGGTTGACACTCGCCCTGATTGGCGCCGGGGTCCCGAACATGATGTCCTGTAACTCGGTAGAAATCATGGACGCGCCCCACCCATCGGCGATGGCGAGGCGTGTCCCCTGCAAGAGAAGATTCTTGAAGTCCTGATCAGTACCCATGTGAGTGCGATGCATCATCTCCATGACCTCCCGCTCGATCCCCCTTGGCAGCACACCTGCCTTTTTCCAGACCTCCTGCCTCTTTAAGGGGGCGCGGCGCACAGAGTAAAGGCCGCCTATCTGTCTACCAAACTCGGCCAGGGCTTTTTCCCCTAATTCTATGGCAATATCCCGGATTGAGCGGCCTTTGGTCTTGATGTCAAAGACGTCAGCCATAGCAAAAAGCTTCTTTTCATCCTGGATCGTATAACCGGATTCCCCTTTAGCGGCGGCTATAAATCCCAGTGTTGTTTCAAGGGCACGGTCCATATGAGCCGAAGCGCCGCCTGCTATCATGCGGCAAAAGTTACGCGCAGCCACGGTCGACGCGGTTGCTCCGCAAATACCGATTGATGTGGGGACATCCTCAATGATCATACACGGTCCGAAGGAACAGTTCCGGCAGCATGTTCCACCTTTACCGAAAAGGCAGGGCCGAATGGCCTTCCGTTCCATCCGCTGTATATAGGTAACCACGCCATGTTCGGCCGCTTCCTTTGCCAACTGCATACTACCCTCGCAATCAATTCCGGGTGCACTAACCCCTAAAAGTGGCGAGCGTTTCTTTTCCATCATCAATCCTCCCGGGGTTATGCGGCCATTAGTTATTGGTCGCTTCGCTCAGACACTGGATACTTGATACTCGATTTTCGGACTATCTGCCGTCCCGCATTCGGCATATAGATTCCGCCTTGCGGCTATAACGATCCCTTTGCCGCTTTCAGCGTATTTTTCATCAGCATCGTGATTGTCATAGGGCCAACACCGCCGGGCACAGGTGTAATGGCTGCCGCCTTTTCGCGGACCGCATCAAAATCAACGTCCCCTGCCAGGATCGGCTTTCCCTCAGGGGTTTTGCCGATTCGATTTACACCTACGTCAATCACTACGACCCCCTCCTTGACCATGTCGGCAGTGATTGCCCTGGGACGCCCTACTGCCACAATAAGGATGTCCGCCATCCTGGTATAGGTAACGAGATCCCTGCTCCCTGTGTGACAAACGGTCACGGTAGCATTGCCTCCGGGATGGGGCTGCAACATTAGATTTGCTATGGGTTTACCGACAATATTACTCCTTCCTACAACTACCGCGTGTTTACCCTCGGTGGGAATCTCAGAACGCCTCAGCAATTCCATGATTCCATGGGGGGTGCAGGGAAGAAAGCGGGCCTTCCCGATCATCATTTTGCCCACGTTGACCGGGTGGAAACAGTCGACGTCCTTGTCAGGGTCGATTGCATAGATCACGCGCTCGGCACTAATGTGCTTTGGCAAAGGTAGCTGGACGAGTATCCCGTGGACCCTGGGGTCCTTGTTGAGCTCAGCTACCAGCGCCAGAAGATCCGCCTCTGATGTATCACCAGGAAGATCTCTTCTGTACGAGTCGATGCCGAGCTTCCGGCAAGCCTTCTCTTTTTGCCCTACATAGACCTTTGAAGCCGCATCTTCGCCAACAAGGACGGCGGCCAGGCCGGGTGTTATATTGTGCTGCTGTTTCAATGTTTCTATCTCGTTTACCAACTCTTCACGAATCTTTTTCGAAATCTCGGTTCCACTAATTATCTGAGCGGCCACCTTGTCCTCCTTGCTATACATGTTTATGCGTAGGTACTCAGGTTGTCAGCCTGCCCCGGCACGACTTCATATTCATTCTTGATAGGAAATGCAACCCAGGTCTGGGCCAAGGGTTCACGGTTCACAACTTGCTGCCTGCTCTTTCAGCACAATCCTTTTACTTTGCCTGTCTTTACATCCACATCGATCCGGCGAAAGGCGGGGTTCGAACCGGTTCCGGGCATTAGGCTGATAGCGCCGGCGCAGGGACATAGAAACTTGGCGCCGGAATAGATAAGCACATCGCGAATCGGTAGCATCCACCCTTTAGGGACCCCCTTGACGGCCGGGTCGTGGCTGAGGCTCAAGTGGGTCTTTACCATCACCGTGGCGTACCCATCAAACTTCGGATCGGCTTCGAGCATCTTCGCTTTTGACTCTGCTTCGGGACTCCAGGCCACACCATCCGCCCCATAAATCACTCTGGCGATCTTCTCAACACGCTCCCGCAATTTCATCTCCGCAGGATAGAGGAAATCGAAGTTATTCTCTTCCTCGCAAGCGTCCTTCACCGCATCAGCTAATTCCAGGGCCCCGTCACCCCCGTCGGCCCAATGGGTCGATACGGCACACCGTACACCTGCCGCCTCTGCCGCGAGTTTCACCATGGCGATCTCATCCTTGGTATCGGTGGCAAAAGAGTTTATGCAGACCACGGGATTGATCCCAGCCGACTTGATAATATTTATGTGATGCAACATATTGGGGATTCCTTTTTCGAGTAAATCGAGATTTTCCTTCGTATACTCTTCAGGCAGGGGCAGCCCAGCGACTACCTTGGGACCACCTCCATGCATCTTCAGGGCACGAATAGTGGTTGTAAGGACTGACACATGGGGCTTGAGACCGCTGTACCGGCACTTGACGTTCCAGAACTTCTCAAAGCCCATATCAGCACCAAAACCACTTTCCGTTACATGGTAATCAAACATCTTCAGGCCGATCCGGTTGGCAATAATGGAGGATTGACCAACTGCAATATTGGCAAAGGGACCGGCATGAACCATACAGGGCTGGTACTCAACAGTGCTCATGAGGGTTGGGTTGATCGTGTTACGCATCCAGGCGCACATGGCACCACCTACTTCCAGGTCGCCTGTAGTCACCGGGTTGCCTCTCTTGTCAAAGGCCACGGTGATGTTGTCGAGTCGTTTCCGCAAGTCTGCAAAATCTCTTACAATCGCAAGGATAGCCATGAGCTCGGAATTTACTGCAATCCCGAACTTAGACTGCATCATAAATCCGTCCCTGCGGCCGCCGATCCCTATGATGATGTTGCGAAGGCTCTGGGCGCAAAAATCTATAACCCAGCCCATTTCTACCCTTGTAGGATCGATCTCCAGCCGACGCATCCCGGTGAGCCTTTCAAGTTGTTCATCGGTATAGTTGCGCTCGTGCTGCATCCTGGCTGTCAGGGCGACCATGGCCAGGTTGTGGGCATTCATGATATCGTTGATATCTCCGGTCAGACCCATGGAAAACATTGTTATGGGGATGAGCAGGGCGTTGCCTCCGCCTGCAGCGGTTCCCTTGATATTCATGGTCGGTCCACCCGACGCTTGCCGGAGACATCCGCCCACGTTCAATCCTCGTTTGCCTAAACCTTCCATGAGCCCGATGGAAGTCGTGCTTTTCCCTTCGCCAAGAGGGGTCGGAGTAATGGCTGTGACCTCGATATATTTGCCGTCCGGTTTATCCCGGAGTCTCTCAATAATCTTCGTAAAATCGAGCTTGCACAGTCTGGCGTAAGGGATAACTTCATCTTTTTCCAAACCGAGTTTATCGCGCCATTCATCCGGCGTTGGCATGTTTGCTTCAGCCGCTTCGGAAATCTGCCAGTCTTCGTATTTGGTCGGATCAAAAGCCATCGTAAACCTCCTTAAAGCAATACTATGAAATCAACGTGGTATGCCTACCTTTGAAATCCGAGGCCCATTGCCACTGATCCCTGTTCAATGCACCCCCAACATAGAGGCGGTTTTCTTTTAACGGGCCGTTGCCCAAACAAAAATTCCTTTGAGCGGTCATTAAAACGTTTTTTGCCAACAAATCTTGGCGAAGCGGAAGATCAGCGATGTCAACTGCTTGAGCCCGGAGGGCGAGTTTTGACATCGCCTGTAGCAAGCCTTAGATTTGTCGTATCAGTTTAGCTTTTTGAAAATATTATTGCGGACAGGCCATCCGATTGGGAGACCGTCTCAAACTCGGACAGTGAGCCAGTCTCCAATCGGATGGCCTGTCCGCTCCGTATGTCTGTTTTTTAAAAGAGCTAAAGTGTTACGATTTGTCAAAAAACGTTTTAGACCAAGCGAAAAGGGATTTGGGCAACA
>QMMV01000163.1 GCA_003647435.1 Deltaproteobacteria bacterium
GCAAAGTTCACCCCGTTAAATAGGAGTTCCCTTTGGGAAATTTAACGGGGAGAGCGGCCCACAGCAGCGGGCAAATCCCAAACTGTTTGAGGCCGTGAGGCCCTGTTTTTTGGGATTTAGCGAGCAAGCCCATGGATGGGTCAAAAAGTTCATACAAAGGAGTGGAAAAGGGGTTGTGCAAAGGTCTCGCTAAGCTGAACGAGACAGCGTGGGTTGTTTTGGCTGTGGCCCTTTGTCATGAGGTATTCTAGTCGGAAAGCAAGAAGGTAACTGTTCAGATGCAGATTCATGCAGATGAGCAAGGGGATAGGTTGGGATTACAGTTTAAATGAAGAGGGGATTAGTGAGCTGGCTTTTCAGATTTTGAGAGGGTGCCGTTGATACCAGCAAGAGAAGAATGTTTCGAGTTGATCCGCAAATACGAGATGTTTCCACATATCGTGCGCCACACCAGGGTTGTGACGGATGTAGCCCTGTTCATTGCCCACAAGTTGAATGATTCTGGCCAGCACCTTGACATTGCCCTGGTGGAAGCGGGGGCGTTGCTCCATGACATAACAAAAACCATATCCATCACAACCGGAGAAGACCATGCACAAACCGGATACGAACTCATTGTCTCTCTTGGGTATCCTGAAGTGGCCGATATTGTTCGTCAACATGTCCGCCTCGGTCCTGTAAAATATGATCCGGATGTAGTGACGGAGGCGGAACTTGTAAACTATGCAGACAAACGTGTAAAACACGATAAAGTAGTCAGCCTCAAAGATCGTTTCACCGATATTCGGAAGAGATATAAAAACAAATTCGCGGGGCTCCGGGTTCCCTTTGACGTAATCGAACAGGAGACACAAGTGCTCGAGAAGAAGATCTTCTCAAAGATCGATATTTCTCCCGAGGAAATCAATAGGATTTTTTCTGAGAGTGGTTCAGGAAAAGAGGCGAGGTTTTTTTAATCAGGCCAGATACCTTCTTTCATGGCATTCATGATCTGGTCATACTCGTCGATGCTGTAGATTCTTGTATCGAACTTAGCATCCAGCCTCAGCGTGTCTCTGACAATACCGGTCATTCTGGAGTTGAGGATCATGATATCCGTATATGGTAGAAGATATGATATGATGTTAATGTCTGCAGGGCCAGCAAGTTTTCCTGGATACCCTGCGTGATAGACTGAGAACGCATTCCAGATATCCCGTTTGATCGCAAAAGCCGGCAGAGCTGTGAAATGTTCAGACTCGTAAAAGGCTGTCAGGCCTTCGATTCCTTCTGGTTCTCCGCCATACTGGTTCCAAAGGGCCACTGCAAGGTCAGTTTTCTGGCCTGCCCAAAAGCCGCTGATGTGCTGCTGCGTTTGTCTTTTTTCTTTCTGTTTCTGATACTTCATGCCAAGCCTGACAAGGTCTCTCAGATGTCTTGTAGATTGCTGTTGTAGTTGTTGCTCATCTCTTTCAGAGGCTTGATCATATCTAATCCTCAGACGTGTTGAAGAACAACCGGAACGGGGTTCCTCGATCGCTCTTTCACCTATTTTCTCCGGGATGGACGGGATGCTGTCGAACACAATAAATGGACATTCTCTCCTAATTGTATCAACAGTTTCCTTGTAGAAGGCGTCCTTCCAGAACTTTCGACAGGCTATATGTTTGTTCCCGTTTATGAAGCTGCGTAGAGCCCTGAAAACCTGGAAATCCTCTATAGCCTGGCTGTGCCTGAACGATAGCCCATGAGAAAGCCTGCGCATGACCTCTATGGCTCTGCCGGAATGCGGGCCTGCCTGGTACAAGGCTTCAGTATAAAAGCTGTTTTCAGGGTAGATAATCTTTCCTGCCTTGACTAAAGTTAGGATTTTATCATACAAGGCCTCAGTGTAAGCTGCGTAGGGGTGAGAGACTGCCTGGCCAAGAGCGTGCCTCATTATGTTTTCAAGTACAGTAATATCGAGAAAAAGAACAGGTAAAGGACACCGCTCTCCCCGTACCATGCAAAGCTTTCGACTGAGTCCTTTTTTCTGTCTGCCTTCGGGAAGAGAGTCAATTTTTTCTTCTATGCTGGCTTCCATTTGATCAAAGATCTCATCGGCATAGGCCCGCGTCTCGTTGTCAAGTCGGTTGTAATGGGCAACTATGTATTCGTAAAACCTATCCCAGACCTCAGCCGACATCTGGTTACCCTTGGGTTGAATCCCCTTAGATACCTTTTCAAGGTATTGCTTTATCTCTTGATTGCCGATCATAGAAAGCCTTCCTGCTGCTTGGGTTATTCCGGGGGAAGTCTGAAGCGAGACCTGTGTTGTGCTAGCTGAAGATTACATGTTCCCACCGTGAACGGACGGTCTGAATAGTAACAGGAAAAGCGGCAGAAAGGTGAGGCAGGAGCTTAGCCTTTTAGTGGAATCTCTATTTCAGTGAGTAGTTCGTGAGGGGCTAATTCACTATCCAGACAGCTTTTTCCTTTTCCAGCATGATCACTTTTTTTGTCACTCTCCCCATAGGGAATTCTTCTACTTTTGAAAGTCCTCTCCGTCCCAGGACTATTGTTCCGCAGCCTCTCTTTTTAGCTTCCTCGGTAATGGTCGCTGCCCGGCTTGCAACTTCTGAAACGATCTGTGTCTTTATCTTGTTAGGGGGCACATCCCTTTGCTGAAGTTTTTTTGTGGCTACTTCAAAGACGGATTCCATTTTTTCCCGCGCTTTCATGAGCTCCTTTTTTGCCATTGCAGTGAACCCGATTTCGTCTTCAGAAAGCTCTTCCCGAGACAATTCACCGGCAGGGAGACCTCGAATAACATGGAGCAAAAGGAACTCTTTATCCGGCGCCCCAAAAAAATCAGCGGCAAAGTCCAAGGCTCGCATTGCTCCGTCAGAGGTGTCCATAGCTACCAGGATCCCCTTTGGATCGGAATGGTCTCCCACAAGGCATAAAGGGATGTGGTAAAGGCGGTTTGTTATCTTGTCGGCCACACTTCCAAGGATCAAGTCTTTCAATGTGCTTGCTCCCTTGCGTCCCACTACCGCCGCTGCGTATTCTTCTTGAACTTCCTCTAAGATATCACGGGCAACACCAGCTTTCGGACTTCTTACTTCAACAGATACAGAATCTTCCGAATATCCTGACCTTCTAAAAGGCTTGATGGCACGTTCCATAAAATCCTGCATTTCCCTTTTTTGCTGTAATTCCCAGACACGATCGCCGCCGAATTTGTACCGCAGTCCTGGGCTTTTTTCTATATCCCAAAGGCTTTCGGGAATGTCGCTGGCAAGATGGAAGAGAATTATCTTCGCCCGGCCTGCAGGGATAGCCTCCGAAACATACCGCACTATTTTGGAAGCGTATTCTGAAAGATCTATGGCAACCAATATCTTTTTTTCAGTTTCTTTAGCATAATCTCTGATCAATTCCTTTTCGGATGTCCTTATTCCGACAATAGCCTCCGTTTTTTCTGTTGCCATGTTTCATCTCCTTTTGTGAATTGATATTGATAGTGATGCGAAGATCCTGTTTCCTGTAACATATAATCTTGATATTAGATACACAAGATCCGCTTATCTGTCAAGCAAAAAACAAGCCAGTGTGAAAGCTAATTTAATGTTTAGGAATTTCTACAACCCGTTGAGATTATAGTCATTTATTTGCGTTCTTGCACACTCGATCCGGGACTGATGGAATATCGAATATTGGAATGATGGAAAAAATAAAAATCCTTTTGTTCCCGTTATGAGCGCAAGCTTCACTACGTGTCCATTGTTCCAGTATTCCAATCGTGAGCGAAGCGAGCTAATTTACTTGCAGGCAGCAAGCACGGCGGCTCGCCGGCTACCAGGCGGAGTTCCTGAAATAACCCGACGGTTGAAATTGCCGGGAGACATAAAGTTAGAAATCTGCTTGACAACAAGGTGGAAGCAGGATAGCAAGATAGTTCTTAGCAAGGACTTTGAAGGGAATTTCTATTTGAGCAAAGGATTCATCAAAATTAAAAGGGACGTGTGCAAGGGGTGCGGGCTTTGCATTTCGGCCTGTCCCAAGGGGTGTATCCGCGCAAGCAAGAGGCTCAACATCAAAGGGTACTATCCGGCCGAGTATGTCGAAGATGGAAAGGGGAATGCCCATGAATGTACTGGATGCGCTCTTTGTGCCATAATGTGTCCTGATGTTGCCATCGAGGTGTTTCGTGGATAAGCAATTGATGCGCGGAAGTCATGTTGTCGCAGAGGCGGCGGTCAGGGCCGGATGCCGCTTTTATGCGGGCTATCCGATTACGCCTCAGAACGAGTTGACTGAGTATATGGCTACCCGGTTTAGTAAATTGGAAGATGCTGCCTTCATTCAGGCTGAGAGTGAACTTGCTGCCATCAACATGGTGATGGGGGCAAGCATGACAGGTATTCGCGCAATGACGTCATCTTCAAGTCCGGGGATCAGCCTGAAACAGGAAGGGATCTCGTACATGGCCGGTATGGAACTGCCTGCCGTCGTGGTAAACATGATGCGCGGGGGGCCCGGGCTTGGAAATATCGCCCCAAGTCAGCAGGATTACTTTCAGGCTACAAGGGGGGGAGGGCATGGAGGGTATCGAACCATAGTGCTGGCTCCTTCTTCGGGACAGGAGCTTGCTGTCCTCACCATGAAGGCGTTTGACCTGGCTGATGTATACCGCATGCCCGTTATCTTGTTAGGTGATGGCCTGATGGGCCAGATGATGGAACCTGTGACGTTGCCGGAGCCTGTTGACCCTGCCATATTGCCTAAAAAGGATTGGGTCTTGGATGGTGCCGGTGGGAGGGAAAGTCGTCGTGTTATTTCGCTGCTTCTTGACCCCCTCAAGTTGGAGCAGCATAACTGGAAATTGGCCAGGAAGTATGAGGCGATTTGCAAGTCTGAGCCTCGGTATGAGACCTATCTTCTCAATGATGCTGCACTTGCTGTTGTGGCCTTCGGAACAGCAGCCCGCATTGCAAAAGGGGCGGTCAACCGTGTGCGCAAGGCTGGTTTGAAAGTGGGCCTTTTTCGTCCGATCACACTGTGGCCGTTTCCAGCAAAGGACCTCAAGGGGCTGACGCGTACCGTCAAACACATCCTGGTTTTTGAGATGAATTGCGGCCAGATGGTCGAAGATGTTAAATTAAGTGTTGGGGAACAAGCCACAGTCCACTTTTACGGCAGGCCGGCAGGGATTATACCTACCCCGCATGAACTCGCAGATGCTGCAAAGAAACTTTTTTATAAGTATAAGCTCGATTGATGACAACTACTCAGGACGTCACGTCCCCGGTTCAACGTTCACGGTTGATCGCTTTTACCAGCTACCGAAACGGCAAGTTTCATCAATCGCAGCAATTTTCGTAATTTAATGTTTAGGAATTTCTACAAC
>QMMV01000164.1 GCA_003647435.1 Deltaproteobacteria bacterium
CAACTTCTGCCGGAGGGAATCCATATCTATCCTGCTTCCGGTGCTCTGCCTCATGAGTGACAGCTCCGGGTGCGTCCCCCGCATAGCGTGGGCACGAGGATAAAAGTTCGAAATCCGAAATCCGAAACAATGACAGAAAGAAGATCTAAATGTCCCAAACTCGGAACTTACTTCGCTTCGCTTGCAATTGGAATACTGGAACAATGGACACGTAGTGAAGCTTGCGCTCATAATGGGCACCAAAGGATCTTGTTTATCCTGGTTCCGATGCTCTGCGTCGGAACCGATACCCATGGGCGCTCTGCGCGGGAATCTGGAGAAATTCTGTCATTTGCTATTGTTTCGAATTTGCGGCTCACGCCTTGAAAAGAGATGCGCTTCGATATTCGAATTTTCTTTCGACTTGTACCGATAAAAGGTGACCGCGGCGTTCGTGGCGCAGGTTTTATCTGATGGCATAGCCGGTCAAAACCGCCTCATAAACCTCCGACAGGCCATGCCGGCCACTTCGCAAAAGGATATGTGCATGGCTGGTCATCAATGCCCAGGTCCCCCAACTTTCCATTGCATGAACCGCGATTTTATCGTAATGTCACATTCAGGTTGAAACGCAACTACAAAGGACGGGGAATAGGCCATGAGTGTTGAGATTTCCAGGTTCGGCAACTGCAGGATTCTGGTAATCGGGGATTTGATGATTGACGAATACCTGTGGGGCAAGGTGGACCGCATATCCCCCGAGGCACCGGTACAGGTCGTTTCCGTGCTCAGGGAAAGCACCACCCTTGGCGGGGCCGGTAACGTTGTCAACAACCTCCGTGCCCTTGGCGCAAGCGTAGCTGTGGCAGGTGTAATAGGTGCCGGATCTAATGCCCACTTCCTTCTTAAGGCCTTCAGGGAACTGGGCGTAGATACCGCGGGCCTGATTCAAGACCCGGAAAGACCGACAACAAAGAAGACGCGGATTATCGCCGGCCACCAGCAGGTCCTGCGTATAGATCGAGAAACCAGGCATGACATATCCGAAGAGAATGCCAACACCCTTACAGAGTTTGTCGGGGATCATATCAGCGATTTTGATGTCTTGCTTCTTTCTGATTATTCCAAAGGACTCCTTTCAGCAAGACTCTTGCAACAGGTCATCGGTCTTGCCAGAAAAAACAACAAAATAGTCATTGCCGATCCAAAGGGACTGAATTTCAAGAAATATGCCGGAGTTACCATGATCACGCCGAATAAAAAAGAGGCTTCTCTGGCAGCGGGAATTGAAATCGTCGACGACCGATCCCTTATGGCAGCCGGCCAGAAACTGCTTGCCGACATTGGTGTTGAAAATGTGCTCATCACATGTGGCAAAGAAGGGATGGTTCTGTTTGAGCACGGCAAAAAGCCCTATCAGATTACAGCTCAGGCACGAGAGGTCTTTGATGTCTCTGGAGCCGGCGACACGGTTTTGGCGGTACTCGGCCTTTCCCTTGCTGCAGGCGCTTCTTTTCGGGAAGCTGCATCCCTTGCGAATGTTGCAGCAGGGATAGTGGTCGGAAAAGTTGGAACCGCGACAGTCTCAATGGACGAACTCCGGATGGCCCTTGAACCATCGGTGGGAGCACTTGCTGTTAAACAGAAGACGCTCTCTGATCTAATCCCAATAGTGGATCGCCTGAGGGCTGAGGGCAAGACCATCGTTATGACCAACGGCTGTTTTGACCTGTTGCATGTCGGGCATATCAAACTTCTGTCTGCCTCCAAAAAGATGGGGGACCTGCTTATTGTGGCTATTGACGATGATGACTCGGTACGTACGCTTAAAGGTAATGATCGGCCCATCATCAATGCACAGGAAAGGGCACGAATAATTAGTGCACTGGACTGCGTGGACTACATAACGATTTTTTCAACGAACGACCTTGAACAGGTTATCGAGACCATTCGCCCCGATGTTTTGACAAAAGGGAGTAATTACACTACCCGGACAGTTCAGGGTCGCGAGATTGTGGAAAGATCCGGCGGCAGAGTTGTCCTTATTCCAATCACGGATCCTGTTTCCTCCACAAAGATCATAAATCAGATAAGAGGGCAGCAAGCCTGAAAGCTCAAGGTTGAGAAAGGCTCGCTGCAGGGGCGATTCGTTGATCGTCCTGCAGGCTCAATCCTTCCGCACCGCCAGGCTGAGGTATCTTCCATTTTCTTCAAACATCAATTTCTTGCCTACCATCATATTCAAAAAAGGGACAATTCTTTCCTCACCCACTCGCGGAAATTTGGCCAGTATGGCCTTCAGCCCCCGATGCCTGTCGCAAAAAAGATAAATTTCTCTCGAAGTCCCTAAAAGCCGGTGTGTTAGAGGTTCTGCGTTAAGACGCTTCTGGCGGATGATCAAAAAATCCCGCCCGTCACGGAAACTCAGAATAGGGGAACACAACGGCCCGGTTTTCAGCCGCGCATATGCCTTGTTCCAGGCGCTTATCTTTCTTTTTACGGGACGCCAGAGTTTTTCCTGGTATCCCCGGTCGCCCCTGTAGGACTGGATCATAAAACACATGGAACGGGAAATATCAGGCGGGAAAAGGATTGCATAGTTAGGGTGATTGAACGCCGCTTTAATACCAAAAGCGCGAGGTTCCTCCCATACCGGGCTTCCAAGACCAAGCCAGAAGCGTACGGGTCTCAGTGGGCGAAAGGGAAGCGCAAATTCAAGGGCACGGAGGGTCTCGGCCACATCTTGAGCGTCACTGCCCGGGAAACAAAGGATGAGATTTGAGGTATTCGAAATACCCAATTCTTCACACTCTTTCATTATTTGAAGGTTCTGGATGGCCGTGGTCCCCTTGTTCAACTTGCGAAGAAGGCTGGTACTCAGGGCCTCAATTCCTATCTGTACCTCATGCATTCCTGCAGCCCGCATTGCCTTCAGGTGCTCATAGGGTGTAGTGGCTCTGAGTTCTGCAAACAGGCGGAAGTCTTTCTCGAGTTTAGCAAGCCCAAGAAAGATCTCCTTGCAATCGCGTGCCGGAAGTAAGTTGTCCATGAAGGCAACAGAAAGGCTCTTATATCTTGTTGTCAGATAATCGACTTCAGAAACTACCCGGGACACCTCCTTTGATCTATATCCCTCCCATTGAAGGTTAAGATTACAGAAGGCGCACCCTCTTCCCTTCTCAGAAGCTTGCCTCCCTGCAGACCTCCACCAGCACCCTCTGGACGCTTCAGCAGAAAGGGTCGGGAAAAAAGTTTTTCCGGGAGGCAGCGTTTTCAACAAATGAAAGTAGTCATCATAGTCGGGCGGTAGAAGTGTCGTCAGGTCTTGGAGTTGATGGAAAGAAACAGTTTTTTTGTTTTTTGCTTCCTTCCTGCTGACAAGGCCGGGGATAGAATGTATATCGCGACCAACCTCTGGATCGTTCATGTAACTAATCAGTTCGCTCAGCGGAAGCTCCCCTTCCCCATTTACTGCAAAATCTATCTCGGGAAAGGCCTCGAGAAGCCCTTGAATCATCTTACCGGCAAACATCGAGCCACCAACCAGAAGAGCTACATCTGGAAATCTTTGTTTGACCCTCTTGATAAAGTAAAGAGAAGATGTAAGCTGACAGAGACAGATGGAAAAACCTGCAAGCCCTGAACCCTTCCAGTCCAACCCATTGATAATCTGATCAGACACCTCCTTGACACGGCCGGTGAGTGCCCTGAAATCCACCTTTTGCAGGTCAGGTTTGCCGCGTGCCTCACGGTAAAAAAGCCTTTCAATCTCTTTTGCCCGCTCCGGGTATAAAAGGGCGGCGTATACAGGTTCTGCCAGCCATGTCCTTTCCGATATCGAGTGATAGAGTTTATATCCAATCCTTTCAGCCACCTTTAAATACGTGTGGTAGGCCCTTACCTCCAAGTCCGGAAACCGTTTCCTTAAATAAGCCTTAAGAGTACCGAGCTGAATAGACGGCCGGCTGTAAAGTGGCCACGGTGTTGAGAAGAGGGCAATGGATTCCACGCGGGGCAAGCCGTCTCCTGTTGTCTTGATTTCGGATTTCATCCTCTTTCGCGGTTGATTGACAGGAACATATAACATAGGATAACTTTATATTCCAGAGCTTCGGCAACTGCGATGCGCACCGGGGGCGACCAGGCTTTAATGGAAGGATATGCTTTATGTCCAAACGAATCAGTCTGCGCTCACGTATTTTTTTAATCCTCGGCACCCTGGTTTTAACGACGACAGCCGGCACATCTGTCATGATGTGGTATGGCTATCAGATGAACTTGCTGTTTGAAGAGATCATCGATGTGAACCTATCTGCTCTTCAGGCTGCTGAAGCCATGGAAAACGCTCTGGTAAACCAGAAGGGATTTGTTTCCTACTATTTGCTGGATGGCAGCCCCGTCTGGCTCAAGAGACTCGAAAGGTGCCGCAAAATATTTAACGAGCGGCTGGGGAAGGCCCGCCAGCTTGCTTGCACGGCAGCCGACACGGAGGCCATTCGAAAAATCGCATCCAAATATGCCCGCTATACCAAGGATAAAGATCGGGTGGTCAGCCTTTACAGGGCAGGAAAACGCGAGGCTGGAGCCAGGCTGCATAGTGCCGTGCGTGCCCAGTTTTTCTCGATCCTCGACCTGTGCGATCAATACAAGGAGATTCACAAAAAAAGGGTCGAGCTTGCGCGGAGCGAGTGCCGGACGAGAGCCAGGCGACTCGAGCTTATCGCCGGCACAATCATATTGTTTTCTGTTTTCCTGGGTGCGCTGTTGGGAGTTGTTGTACTGACACAAATCCTGAATCCTCTTCGCAGGCTGGCTGCAGCCACAGACACGGCGAAAAGTACCGCAGAATCACGGGATGAGGTCAAGGCGGTAAGCCGCCGCGTTCACAGCCTGATTGATGATATGGACCAGACGAAAAGCCGGCTGGAACGCAGCGAGGAACATCTTCGGCAATCTGAAAAGCTTGCCTTGGTGGGTGAGCTGGCAGCCGGGATGGCTCACAACATTCGAAACCCGCTAACATCCGTCAAAATGCGGCTGTTTTCGATGGAGCGAAGCCTGGATCTATCTCCAACCGAAAAAGAGGATTTTGATGTGATTTCGGAAGAGATCCGCCATATTGATAGTATTGTTCAGAATTTTCTCGATTTTTCCCGCCCTTCCAGGCTAAAGATGCAGAAAGTGAGTCCTTCAGACACCGTTGACATGGCAATTGAGCTTCTCCGTTACCGCATCAAATCGTTTGGTGTAGATGTTACAGTCCGCCGGCATCGGCGGCTCCCCGAGATTATGGCAGATCCCGAACGATTGAAAGAAGTCCTGGCCAATCTCCTGCTCAATGCATGTGAGGCTATGGAGCAGGGCGGACATATTGTGATTTCCGAGCAAGAG
>QMMV01000165.1 GCA_003647435.1 Deltaproteobacteria bacterium
ACGGCAGGCATGCTTTCCGATGCGCCGAATGTCGAGCGGGCCCCCACGGCATAGCCGTCCATAGTGGCACGAGTAAATTCGGGAAGATTGATTTCAGATATTGTGTCACGGGTCAAGATTCGGCCAAGAGACCGATCCAGAGGTATAATCTCTTCGCCAACAGGCGGAAATGTGCCGATCAAATCATAGATGTTCTCAAGAGAAGTTACCTTGAAAAATTCTTTTCCTGTCATAGTCCTGCTATCCTACCGCCATTGCTATAAACGACAATACGCTCCTGTTTCAGTCGGCCTACAAGTGTCATGTTGGTCTTTCGGGCCAGCTCAATGGCCAACCTCGTCGCCGCCGATATTGACGCAAGCACGGGGACACCGATACGTATCACCTTCAGAAGAATCTCAGAGGTGACACGACCTGTTGTTACAATCAGTTTGTCATGTGCAGAAATCCGGTCCAAAAAGCATTGACCGCAAATCATGTCGATAGCATTGTGTCTCCCTATGTCCTGATGGAATAGAACGATTTTTTCAGGCGTGGCAAGCAATGAGTTGTGGCAACCCCCTGTGATCCTGTAAAGGGCTGATCGTTCGGAGAGGCCCTCTGCCAATCGAAGGAGTTGTTCAGGGGTCACGATCAGGTTTTCAGTAACCTTTTTGCTGCAAAGTATTTTCACATTTTGCTTAAAATTTTTTCCCTTCTGCCAGCCGGATTCTGTAGAGTGTCCGGCAGGCGGAAGGCCGAAATCGCTCTGGCCTGCCTCGACATAGACTTCAAGCCTTTCCGAGTCTTCCTTCACGTGAATTTTTTTTAGCTGGCTTCTGTCTGTAATGAGTCCGTTACATTTTAAAAACCCCACTGCCAGGAACCCGGGCTCCTTTCCAGTCGAAAGGAGGGTGATGATTTCGTGTCCATTGAGGTAGATGGTTAGAGGAATCTCTTGAATAACCATCGTCTGAACTGGTTGAAAGCAACCTTGTCTGAATTCGGCTACGTCGTAAGTGAACGCATCCTTCATGGTTATTTCCTCACAAACGTACCGCTTTTGCCACCCGATTTCTTTAGCAGGTATACATCCGAAATAGCCATTGTGCGGTCATATGATTTGCACATATCGTAGATGGTTAAAGCGGCGACAGATACCGCTGTCAAGGCCTCCATTTCCACGCCGGTCTGGCTCACTACACGGACAACCGCTTCTATTCTGATACTGTGGGTATCCGGCAGGGGGGAAAAATCGATCTTTACGTGAGTTATCGGAAGTGGATGACACATAGGAATGAGTCCGGCGGTTTTTTTGGCCGCCATGATGCCGGCGATGCGGGCGGTTTCAAGGACATTGCCCTTTTTTATCTTCTCGCTTTTGATCAGATCAAAGGTTGCGGGCCGCATGGTAATAACACCCTGCGCTACTGCCTCCCTGGCAGTGACAGGCTTTGCCGATACATCTACCATGCGCACACGGCCCTGTTCATCAAGATGAGAAAATTTAGACATCGGACTCCTCTCCATTCCCTGCCCTAGATCTGGCTTTCATGTTTGGTGATTTCCACTAAAAGCAAAGCGCCAGTGCGGGCTGACTGCTGATTCTGACTTTGTACATACCACTTTTCATCTTTGCTTGCAAAAGAATAGTCTGCGTCTTTTCATGCGTTGCAGCCTTTCATGCTGCCCTCTGCGAGGGTTTGATAGCCGACCTGCATCGTCCCTGAAGGAGGCGAGCCGAACGCTGAACCGCAAATCACATTTGCTGCGGGCGCCTTGAAGCTGAAGTGCCTGCATTCTGCACCGATTGACACAGAACTTCTGCTACGGGCTCACGTCCAAGAACTTCCTGTGTTGGGGCCGCCGTTGGTTTCGTGCCTGCTGCGAAAAGCACTTGGAGGAAAGATTTAGTTGTGGTAAATTAATCTGTGTGAAATGTGAGGTATCAGAAATTCTGAAAGAGGCGACACAGTTATCCCCTGCAGCCGGGGCGGATTGCGCAAAGGCGCTACTCTGATCTCTGATATGAAATAGATGTGTTCTGGAGAGTAACAATGAAAGCTAAGACCAAATACGATCAAATTACTGAGGCGAGAAAGATATTGGAATTGCCCGAGTCAGCTACCCTGCAGGAAGTAAAAAGACAATATAAAAAATTAATGGCTAAATGGCATCCCGACAAATCTCGGGAGAAAAAAGAGATCTGTGAGGAAAAGGCAAAAAAAATTAACGAGGCATATAAAGAAATTATGAACTATTGTAATAACTATAGCTTTTCGTTTTCAAAAGAAGAAGTGGAAAAATATATCACAGAAGAAGAATGGTGGTTCAAACGCTTTGGCAATGATCCTGTGTGGGGCGTTTACAATGACAAATCATAAATATTTCAGGTACCTATGGACTCCCGCCTCCACGGGTGCGACGGCTTTGGAGACCTTTTATGAAACCGTCAAGATTGATAACCTGGTAAAAGGCCATCGAAGATCGGAAAGAGTTGGGATGAGGGCGATAGTATGCGATTTTTATTGTACAACATACGCTACGGAGCAGGCATCGGGAGGCGGTTTCATCTGCCTGTGCCTTACAGCGGCTATTTTAAGCGCACCAATGGGAATTTGAACAAAATAGTGGATTTCATAAAATCGGTGAATCCCGACATTATTGGATTGATTGAGGTTGACAGTGGATCATACCGTTCCGAAAAGACCAACCAGGCTGAAGTCATCGGGCGGAAAATGAAACACCATTATGTCTATCACTCGAAATATCCCACTAATTCAATGGCGCAGAAAATTCCTGTAGTGAATAAGCAGGGCAATGCGATTTTGACCAACCGGGAAATTAAATCTAAAAAGTTGCATTATTTTCGTAAAGGTGTTAAACGCCTTGTAATTGAGCTGGAGTTAGAGGAATTCACGATTTTCCTGGTACATCTCTCGCTTAAGTTCCGCCATCGTCATCACCAGCTTCAAGAACTTCATGCGATGGTCAAGGATGTCAAAAGGCCGGTCATAGTTGCCGGAGATTTCAATGCATTATGGGGCGATCGGGAACTGGAATTCTTCCTTGCCGCCACGGGGTTAAAAAATGCCAACGGTCAAGGGCAACCTTCCTACCCGAGCCGGTTCCCGGTAAGGCAACTTGATTACATTTTTTGCAGTGCTGGAATAAAGGTCACCGGTTTTCAGGCACCCGCGGTTAGACTCTCCGATCATATGCCGCTGATCTGTGATTTTGAGGTGAGCGCCTCGACAAATAGCACTTAAAGATTCAGATGCATAAGTAAACGAAGATATAGGAGGATCCCGTTTTGGCGAAAATCGAGGTTACCAAAAAGGGGGCTGAAACCTTCGAAGTCACCGTCAGGGGAGCAACTACTACAACCCACACGGTTAAACTTGCCGTAGATTACTATCAGGAATTAACCGGGGGCAAAGTCTCTGCGGAAACGCTGATTGAAAAATCGTTCGAGTTCTTATTAGAACGTGAAAGCAATACAATGATTCTATCCAGCTTTGATCTCCCCGTCATCGGCTATTACTTCCCTGAATTCGAGGACACCATCCTCAAGCGATTGTGATTGCCGGCGGGAACTGTTGAGCAAATCGTCGAAGCATCAGAGCAGGCTTTGCGAGAATTGCCCAAAGCTGTCAGCATTAGATTTCTCCCTTCGCTCGAAACGACATGAAAACGTATCACTTTGGCCCTTTCAAGAAACAGGCATTTTCAAAAATCCAAACTGATCCGTAAAAAACTCTCACGTTGCCTCCTAAGATAGAAAGGAAATAAGAATATGGAAAAAGTAGATGTGCTTGTGATTGGTGGAAGTGCTGCAGGGATCGTTGCTGCACTGGCGGGAAAATCGAGCTATCCGGATAAAGACTTTTTGGTTGTGCGGAAAGAAAAAGAAGTTCTCATCCCCTGCGGGATTCCCTACATTCTTGGCTCACTCGAAAGCAGTGATAAAGACGTTGTACCTGATGCGGTTTTGGTCAACGCAAATATCAGGCTTAAAATTGATGAAGCAGTTTCTATAGATCAGGAAAATAAAGTTTGTAACACATCTGACGGCACCGAGATCAATTTTGATAAACTTGTCCTTGCCACCGGCTCTGCTCCTGTAATTCCTAAATGGCTGAAGGGAGCGGGTCTGGAAAACGTATTTACGGTTCCCAAGAACAAGGAATACCTTGATGAGATGACAGCAAGGCTTCAAGGGTGCCAGAAAATTGCCATAGTTGGTGGGGGGTTCATAGGCGTTGAGGTGGCTGATGAGCTGAATAAGATTGGCAAGACCGTGACGATCGTTGAGATATTGCCACATATCTTGAGCCTCGTCTTTGATACAGGGATAGCGGCTATGGCCGAGGAAATCCTCATGGGCAGGGGCGTGGAAATAGTGACCGGCACAGGGATCAAGGAAATATTGGGAGACCGGAAAGTCAGTGGCGTCCTTCTCGCTGACGGGCGGCGACTGGAGGCAGATGCGGTAATTTTGACTATGGGTTATCGCCCTGCCACAGCAATTGCAGAAAAGGCGGGAATGAGAATCAATGAGATGGGATTCATCAAAGTGGACGAGTATATGAGGACAGACAACCCGGATATCTTTGCTGTTGGAGACTGCGCCGAAAAAAGAGATTTCGTTACCGGAAAACCGAGGCTTATCATGCTCGCTTCTACCGCTTGTAGAGAGGCAAGAATTGCAGGCATGAATCTGTACAGACTTTCGACACTGAAGACCTCTGGTGGAACCATTGCAGTTTTCTCTACTGCCATCGGCAAAACCGCCTTTGGGGCAGCGGGGTTGACCGAAAGTATGGCAAGAAGGGAAGGATTTGAGATCGTAACGGACACCTTTGAAGGTGTAGATAAGCATCCCGGAACACTGCCCGGTGCGCATAAAGAGATTGTAAAACTAATTGTGGCTAAGGAATCAGGTGTGGTCCTTGGCGGAGAAGTTGTAGCCGGGGCAGGTACCGGAGAATTGACAAATCTCATTGGCCTTGCAGTTCAACACCGAATGACGGTAAATTCGATTCTGACTGCCCAGATCGGGACTCACCCTCTGCTTACCGCAGCGCCGACCGCATACCCCCTGATTAAGGCTGCGGAACTTGTTGTAGAAAAGATTAGAAGTGCGTCATGAACATAGATTATTGACACTTAGCGAATATTGTTCTAAGCTACATTTATATCCGCAACTGCGGGGGCTGCCCCAGCCCGGACAGTCAGATTTAAACGGCCTGTTGCCCAAATCCCTTTTCGTTTGGTCTAAAACGTTGTTTCGGAATTTCTATAACCCAATGAGATTATAGCTATTTATTTGCGCTGTTGCAGCCTCGATCAGGGAATGATGGAATA
>QMMV01000166.1 GCA_003647435.1 Deltaproteobacteria bacterium
AGCGTGCAAGAAGATCCATGTGCTGTCCGTCTCAGAACTGCTTGGAGAAGCTATTAAACGTTGTCATAGCGGCAACTCTGTCAGCTCATTATTTGTATGATCCCGAATTTCGCAAGTATTCCACAGATAAGAGTCAAGATTTGACTTCGTAGAGTAAAAGCAGCCGTGAAAGAGGTGGCTTGATTTTGCGAGCTAATGTTCTCATACCACATGAGGGGCTTTATTTATAAGGGTTTACACAACTAACAGCCACTTTTCCCAAGGTTTTTCGTTTTGATACTTGCGAAATTCGGGGTGATACATGTTTTTCAGCGGCTATCTATACAAATGGATGATAGAAATTTAGTAACTATTCAGATTCAAGGTTCCGTGGTTCACGGTTAAACGGACGAAATTGAGCTTTGTAGGGTTGACCGTCTCGGAAGTGCGCAAGGCAACCAACTGGAAACCCTGAACCGGGCAACCTGGATAGTTACTTTCCAGATATCAAACTAAGGAGGAAACTGCTATTGGAAGTAATAGAGCTTAAAGCAAGTCAAAGAAGTGGCATCGGGAAGGGACCGGCGCGAAGGCTCAGGCGTAAAGGCTTGATCCCGGCGGTCCTGTACGGACCGGAAACCGAGTCTATACCATTGGCCATTTCTTCTGCTGACCTCGACAGAGTATACAAGAAAGCTGGAAGCGAACATGTCCTTCTGAATCTGATTATTGAAAACGGAGACACCCGGGAAAAGACAGCAATAATAAAAGAGGTGCAGACTTCTCCCTTAACCAATCAGTATCTCCATGTCGATTTCTGCGAAATATCTCTGGAAAAGAAGATTGTAGTCAAGGTCCCGGTCGAGCTAAGCGGAAAGTCGAAAGGTGTTGAACGCGGGGGCCTTCTGCAATTGATTCGACACGAATTGGAAGTTGAGTGCCTTCCTATGGACATCCCGGACAAGATTCTGGTCGATGTATCTAACCTTGGTATTGGCGATTCCCTGCATGTTGGAGATATTGATGTAGGTGAAAAGGTAAGGCTGCTGGATGATGCGGACCTCGCTGTAGTTACAATAATAGCACCTTCTGCAAAGGAGGAAGAAGTTTCTGAAGAAGAATTAGAAGAAGCTGAAGAGGCCCCTGCCGTGGAAGGCGAAGCTAAATAAAGAGAGCTTCCAAGACCTTTTTAAGGATGGAAATCAGTCAAACTAATCCGAATGACCCAAAACCGAGTTCGCCTGATTGTAGGCCTGGGCAACCAGGGAGAATCGTATCGATCCACACGTCACAACATTGGTTTTATGGTTGTAGATCGGCTTGCAATTGTACATCACATCCATTTGAACAGATGCCGATTTAAGGTAAACTTTGGCAGAGGCAATATCTCGAATCAATCTGTCATCCTGGCCAGACCTATGACGTTTATGAATTTGAGCGGGCCTGCCGTCAGAGATCTGACCTATTTTTTTGGACTGGATACAACAGACGTTATAGTAATTCACGATGATATAGATATTGCCTTTGGCAAAATAAAGATCAAACAAGACGGAGGCCATGGAGGACACAAAGGCCTTAAATCCTTGATTCAGGCCTACAGTAGTAGTACCTTTTGCCGCATTCGTGTGGGCATCGGTCGGCCACCAATTGGACAGGAGGCAAAGGATTATGTGCTTGGTGAATTTGACTCTACACAAAGGGCCGTACTTGATGATGTCATTGCAACAGCACAAGCTGCCACTGAAACCATCCTGTTAAAAGGCGTAGCTGAAGCAATGAATCGATTCCACGGTAAGGGCATACCAAAAACTAACATGGGGAGAGAGCCATGAGTATAAGTATCAACAGTTTGGAATTTTACAGTACGCTTGTCGGCATTGCGGGTGCAATTTACACTCTTTTTGTCATCGGTTATATTAAAAGTGCCCCAAGCGGGGATGAAAAAATGGCCGAAGTGGCTGAGGCTATTAAAGAAGGCGCGATAGCATATCTCAACCGGCAACTAAAAACAGTTGCTGTAGTAGCCGGTGTTATTGCAATCATCCTTGGAGTTCTACTTGGAATAAAGACTGCTGTAGGGTTTCTAATTGGAGCTTCAGCCTCTTACATAGCGGGCTATACAGGTATGCGAGTATCCGTTATTGCAAATGTGCGAACAGCTGAAGCCGCCAAACGGGGGCTTGCAGCAGGCCTCGGCATGGCCTTTAAAGGGGGGCAGGTAACCGGGCTTATGGTCGCAGGTCTTGCCCTGACCTCAGTGGCCGGATACTATACCGTTATCCATGATATTAAGTCCTTGGTCGCCCTGGGATTTGGCGGAAGTCTGATTTCCATATTTGCCCGGCTTGGTGGTGGCATCTACACCAAAGGTGCGGACGTAGGCGCAGACCTCGTAGGAAAGGTAGAGGCCGGCATTCCCGAAGACGATCCACGAAACCCTGCTGTCATCGCGGACAACGTTGGCGACAATGTGGGGGACTGTGCAGGTATGGCTGCAGACCTGTTTGAGACTTACGCCGTGACGGCCGTGGCCGCCATGCTCCTGGCCCATCTACTTTTTCCTGTCGACAAAGTCGGTGCCTCAGCCCATCATAGTGCAGTCACCTTCCCGCTGGTGTTAGGAGCTATTTCCATCATAGCTTCGATCATCGCAACATTTTTTGTAAGACTCGGCGCCAGCCAGTATATCATGGGCGCTTTATATAAAGGGATGTTTGGATCTGCTGTTCTCGCTGGTATTGGGTTCTATTTTGCTACCAGCAAGATGATGACAGGACTCAGTATATCCTCCATCAATATTTACCTCGCCACCCTGGTTGGCCTGGTGCTCACAGTAGGAATAGTGATTGTGACCGAATACTACACTGGTATCAGATCTCCTGTAAAGGGTATCGCTCAGGCCTCGACTACAGGACATGCAACCAACATCATCGAAGGTTTGGCTGTGGGCATGCAATCTACTGCCATCCCCACCCTTCTGATATGTGCTTCTATTTTAGTATCTTACCATTTTGCAGGTCTTTTTGGAATTGCGATGGCCGCCATGAGCATGCTTTCCATGACCGGGATGGTAATTGCTATCGATGCCTATGGGCCGATTACCGACAACGCTGGTGGTATTGCCGAGATGGCAGAAATGAGTGAAAGTGTCAGGGCCGTCACAGATCCTTTGGATGCAGTCGGAAATACCACTAAGGCTGTGACCAAAGGATATGCCATCAGCTCTGCCGGCCTGGCGGCTCTTGTACTGTTTTCTGCTTATATCCAGGAACTCAAAGATGCCATCCATGTTGCTGGAGGCAGCTTAAAAGAAGTAGCGTTTCAGCTGGGCGACGTCCGAGTGATTGTCGGCCTTTTCATTGGAGGTCTTCTTCCATATCTTTTTGCCTCCATGGCGATGAAAGCCGTGGGACGAGCTGGTGCAACGGTTGTTGACGAGGTCAGGCGCCAATTCAGGGAAATTCCAGGTATCATGGAAAGAAATGCGAAACCAGATTATGCAGCCTGTGTGGACATAGTCACTCGTTTTGCCCTTAAGGAAATGATTGTGCCGGCTCTTTTGCCGGTGTTGGCTCCGGTTCTCGTTGGTCTTTTCCTTGGCAAGATCGCGCTTGGTGCTCTTTTGATCGGTAGTATCGTAACAGGGGTCTTCGTTGCCGTTTCCATGACCACAGGCGGTGCGGCATGGGATAATGCAAAGAAATACATCGAGGATGGTCATCTTGGTGGCAAGGGAAGTGATGCTCACATGGCCGCAGTGACAGGCGATACAGTTGGCGACCCGTACAAGGATACAGCAGGGCCAGCTATCAATCCAATGATAAAGATATTGAACGTCGTAGCCTTGCTCATGGTACCCTTTCTGATTTAGGTAACGCACATTCTCCAAAGCGCTGGGTAGAATACCCGGATGAAACTTGGATGAACTCCTGCCTGAGAAAAATTTTTGCGTTGATAATAGGAACAAAAAGTGATAACAGATAACCAGAGCACGAGGAGTCGCCACCATGTTTAAAGTTGGAGATTTAGCTGTCTATCCAGCCCACGGTGTCGGGCGTATTGAATCAATAGAAGCACGTGAGATATCAGGGAAAAAGCAAAACTTTTACATCATGAAGATCATTCATAACAACATGACTATCATGATCCCTGTCAACAACGCGGGCTCCGTCGGCCTTCGGGGCATAATAGATATGGATGAGGTTCCAAAAGTTTACGAAATTATGAAAAGGCGAAACATCCCACCTGACAATCAGACATGGAACCGTCGCTATCGTGAATATATGGAAAAGATCAAGACCGGCTCCGTGTACGAAGTTGCTGAAGTCCTCAGGAACCTGTATTTGCTCAGGGAAGACAAAGACCTCTCATTCGGAGAGCGTAAGATGCTGGATACAGCTCAAAGTCTCTTAATTAAGGAGCTTTCAATCGCCCAAAATACCGATGAAGGCGCCGTAATGTCGGAAATCAGTGCAATCTTCGACCTGGACTGATCACCCATCGGAGGTGTGTCTGTTTTAACCTTTGCTGTAACCGAAGCCGAAGCACGCCATCGGCTCGACACCATCATATCAAAAAGGGTTCCGGGACTGTCTCGGTCACATGCAGCTCGGCTTATCCGCACCGGCTATATCGTTGTCAACCACCTGAAGCAAAAACCCGCATATCTGGTCAAGTGCGGAGATGTGGTCCAGACAGAGTTACCAGTCTCACAACCCATCAAAGCCAAGCCTGAACCCATTCCTCTTTCTATCCTCTATGAAGATGCTGATATCATCATCTTAAACAAGCCCGCCGGCGTTGTGGTATATCCTGCCCCAGGACACCGGAGCGGGACCATTGTCAACGCTTTACTTTATCACTATCAGAATCTTGAGGGGATCGAAAGTGAACTCCGGCCAGGGATTGTCCACCGCCTTGATAAGGATACCTCCGGCGCTCTTATTGTCGCAAAGAATACTATTGCCCATGAAAGCCTGTGCAGTCAATTTAAAGAGCGGCAGGTTCAAAAACTCTATCTTGCTCTGGTATACGGAAACATGAAAGGATCGTCGGGCGTAATCAAGCTACCCATAGGCCGCCACCCCGCCGATCGAAAAAAAATGTCGACAAAGGCTCGTAAAACCCGATCAACCGAAACCCGGTGGAGGATCAAAGAGAGATTTCAGGGTATTACACTGCTTGAGGTTGACCTAAGGACGGGACGAACGCACCAAATCCGCGTTCACTGCGCAGCTACAGGTCATCCCGTGGTAGGAGATACCACATACGGCGGGAAAAGGAAGTGGAAGGAGTTTCGCTCCCGGCAGATGCAGGATACAATCAGATCTGTGCCACGGCAAATGCTGCACGCCTGGCAGGTG
>QMMV01000167.1 GCA_003647435.1 Deltaproteobacteria bacterium
AGCCGTCAGGGTCACATCCCCGAGGGCGCCCGCACTGATAAACCCTACCAATATGTCTCCGCCATCCGCTGCAAGTAGAATGTCGTTTGTGTCCACATCTGTCATGGAAACCACATCCACTGCAGTAATCGTTCCACCGGCTGCAACCGTGATGGAGCCATTGGTTGTCTCCACATCTGCGAGCGTAATCGTATCGGCTTCTTCTACGTAAATATCGCCCGTACCCATGATTATCGCCTTTAGAGAACTCACATCCGTATTCAAACTGATGCCTGAATCCGCCACCGCATCAAGGCTGTCAGCATTCACTCTCCCGGAGGTCTGATTGATTTCTCCGCCTGCAATCAGGGAAAGATTATCAGTAACTCCCACATCGTTCTCAAATGTAATGTCATCCCCGGCAATCTGCAGACCTTCTAATGAAGTCAAGCCTCCGACGGCACTCTCAAACAGGACATCCCCGGCCCCGGCATTCAGGGTCGCCATGTGGGCGCCATCGACCGCACTCTTGAATACAATGTTACCGGTCCCCGCCCCCGTACTCACGGTCACATCACCGGCCAGCGTCACGACATCGGTAAAGATGATCGAACCACCCGAGGTTGTAACATCACCCGCGATCGAAACTGAACCGCCACCCTGCTGCACAAACGCCCCCGCAGAATTTATGCCGGCATCAGCATTTAGGGTAAACTGCCCGGTGTTAGCGATACTCACCGTGCCGTCCATGGTTGTGCTCATCACTGCATCAAGCATCAGGGTATTTGTCTTGATATCGATGTCCCCCGCCACTGCCGTTGCATTGAAGAAATGAACGTTGGCGCTCTCGATAGCGAGGTAGCCGAGAGGTGCCGTATCTATTCCGACAGTATCCTCAAAGGCAACATTTCCTGTTTCCGCATCGACGACAAGCCCGCGGGGACCATCCAGATTGGCATGGAAGTCGACCGCGCCGGCGGTGATCGTGCTGTCATCTGTAATGACCACAGGACTGTGGAACTCCACACTGCCCCCGGCCGTGACCAGGGCGGTCCCCAATTTGATTGCCCCTTTTGCAGTTACACTGATATTACCGCCCCCCGTGGAGTGATCACGCCCGCTGATAATAATGTCCGAATCGTTGGTGAGCCCTTCCCGGCTGACAATGCTGATACTGCCTCCTGCCAGGATCTGATCATTGTTCCCGTCGGGTTCTACAATCACGCTGTCATAGAGATCGGTACCGATAAAATCTGAACCGCTTATCTCCACTGAGCCCATGGCTTGAATCAGAGCCTCTGCCGTGATTCTCACGCCTCCCCGGCCGTCTCCGTCGCTGTCTGCACGTAGAATAATATGTGCGGATGGGGAAGTTGTCCTGACAAGGGCTTTTATCTCAATATTCCAGTCGTTTTCAATTATTATAGTCTCTGCCTTTTCCTGATCGATAGTTATCTCGAGCGTGATATCGCTTGCATCCCCGATGAGAATGATATCTCCGGCGCCTACTATCGGCTGGACCTGGATCGATACGCCATCCTTAATCGTAAGTTTCCCCCCTGTGCCCCCCAGGGTACTGATATCAGCATTGACTGTCATGCCGCCGGTGGCGATGATTTCCACGTGTCCGCCGTCCACATCCGGCTCAAGACCCGTGGTGACCAGCCCGTTGATGATCAGGGAACCGGCACTCTGGGTAAAGTCGATATCGCCTCCCAGGGTGGAAAGCGAAGTGACTACGGTTCCAGCCACCTCTTTCGAGTTGATGATATTTAGATCATAGGCACCGGTATTGTCCGCGGCAATGGATGAGGCCGAGGTGTAGAAGGCCGCGTTGCCTGCACCGCTGATCCCATGGGCTGTGTCCAGATCAAGGCTGGTCCCGGAGACATTGCCCGATGCCTGGATCAATGCCCCGCTGTTAGCCATGAGACGGACAACATCTGCCGCACTGATGTCACCGGCCAGATAGATATCACCGGAGTCGTTTCCGGCCTCGACGGTTATATCGCTTTCCGGAGCCGTACTCTCGATGGCCCCGCCCGTATCCACCGTTACACCTCCGGAGCCGTCCTGGCCGGCCTTGATAGTGATTCCACCCTGACCCTGCATCGGACTATAAATTTCTACGTCGTCACTTACTGTGACCTCAACAGTGCCGGAGATCCTGACGGAGCCCTCGAATTTTGCATAGCTTGCCGTCTCAATATTGAGACCCGCAACGGACGGTTCTTGGCCACCTACATCACCGGACATAATCACACTGCCGGTTTCTGCTCTAAGAGTCAACGTCTGATCGTAAGGGCTGAGACCGCAAACATCATTGAGCATGATATCACCGCCATTGCTGGTCAAGACGGCATTATCGGCCAGCCTCACCGTTGCGATAAACTGAATGGAAGCCCCCATAGTCGTTATCGCACCTTCTCCGCCAAGGGCAACGGAACCCGTGCCGTCGAAGATCACCGGACCTTCTGAAGTGATCGGCGCATCCAGATCTGCAAGGGCTGAGTTGGTAACCGTAACAGCACCGTTGTTATGTGTATTGAGTGATGCATTGAGATCTAAGGCCGCCGTGTTAATATCAACCGGGCCATATACATTCAATTCACCGTCAAATTGTACCGTACCCGAGGCACTAATAATGGCGAGCGCATCGAGATCGATGGTTGCCTCTGAACCGGTAAATATTACGTCATTGGCGCTGCTCACCACCAGTCCTGCCGGCCTGATTGCATCAAGAGCATCCCCAACATTGTCATCTATCGTGATGTTCCCCGTCCCTGCCGTCAGGGTCAATACGTGACTATCTGCTGTCTCTGTTTGAACCTCGTCCAGGGTGATATTACCGTTATTGGTAGAAAGGTTGTGATCTCCGGCCAATATAAGCACAGAGTCTTCTACAGTAATACCCGAGCCCTCACCTGTTGTAGTTACGTCGGCCTCGAGAACCACGTTGCCGCTGCCGGCAAAAACCACACTTCCCCCGGCCTGAACGGCCATGCCATCATTGTCCCCATCCTGTAAGACAACCTTCCCGTCAACCGTAATTTCCACAGGTCCGGTGGTTTCCAGATCGCTCAGAGGCTCATACAATGAGGCCCCCGCCTCTGAATCCAGACCTGTAAGATCAAGCAGGGCACCCAGCACATCGGCTGGAATATCCGGATCAGTCTCATCCAAAACCACGGGCACAAGAGATATATCCACGTCGCCGGCCTCTTTCAGGTTGATCCCGCCCTGCCCTGCCTGAGCACTGACAGTGGTGACTTCAATCTCCAGCGGCCCGTTGCCGGAGGCGCTGGTCTCACCAACGCCAACGGCTGCCTCAAGCCGCAGTCCAGCCGCAGTTATGACGCTAAAGTTAGATGCATTGTCCAAAATACTTCCAGTGACCGAAACGAGGCTTGCTGTGCCGCTTCCTGCATTTATCTCGCCTGCTTGCAGATTGCCGTACGCAAAATAACGAACAGCCCCATCCCCATCAGCCTCCGCCGAGGAGCCGTCTTCCATACTGATCGCCCCTCCTGCACCCACATTGATTGTGCCTGCCCCGGAGGTAAGGAAAGCTCCGCCCGCTTTCTGGATTATGTCTTGCCCACTCATCACCACCACATGGCCGGTGTCGCTCTGGACGCCCGAACAAACCACAATCTGACCACCAGCGCTGATGAGCACATTCCCTGTAGTATCGGCCGCCACGGCGATATTGTCCCCGTCCCCGCCGTCACTGAGTGTCAGGGCACCGCCGACCGTCAAAACAACAGAACTACCCGACTGAGCAGTCAGGTCGCTCTGAGGGCCGTCGGTGACATCCGGCTCTGCAGGCACTGTTCCCTCTGCCGTGACCCTTCTTGTAGCTGTTGCTACCATCCCTACAGTAACGCTGTCGACTTCAGCCAGGTTTATCCCGCCCGATCCTGCCAGGGCGCTCACAGTTTCCACCGTGGTCTCCAGGGCGCCGTTCCCAGTCTCAATCTCACCTACGCTCGTGGCCGCCTGCAGCCTCAGCCCGACAGCCTGGATGTCGATGTCGTCTTCTCCTGAATCATCGTTAATAGCGCCGTTATCAGCAATGCTACCGGTATTTGCGATAATGCTTACATTGCCAGCGCCCCCGCTGATGGTCCCCACCTGTACGTCACAGAAGGCTGCATACCTCACATCGCCGGCGTCGGTGCTCACTGTTGCCGCCCCCGCCGTCATGGTGATGGAGCCGGCCTGTGCCTCCACGTCAATGCCCGCTCCGGCTCTCAGAACAGCCGCCTGGCTTATGCTGTCTGCGCTCAAGATGGAAACGCACCCGCCCTGGCTGGCCACGTTGGCATTCAGTACAATATCGCTTTCCGGCGTATCATCATCATCCCCTTCGAGCAGGTGGTCGTTTCCCGATCCGGCAGCGCTCACACCGATAGCATTTACATCGCCGTCGGTTACCGTGATCGACCCGTCAGTCGTGGACAGGACAATAGAACCGTTTTCCCCGCTGATCAGGTCACTTTGCGGCTGGTCAATCACATCGGGATTCACGGGGATGCTGCCATCAACTCCAACACGCCAAACACCTGCTGCAACCGTGCCTACAACGATATCGTCCGTCTCCCGTAGGCTGATGCCCCCGCCCCCGGCCAGGGCGCTTGCTGTGTCCACGGAAATTTCCAGGGCGCCGTTGCCGCTTCCTGACTCGCCTGCACTCCCGGCAGCCTGAAGCCGGAGACCGGCAGCCCGGATGTCAAGATGGGTATCGCCGTTATCCAGAATGCTGCCTGCCACAGAAATCAGGCTCACATTGCCGCTGCCCGCGTTCAGACCGCCGATCTTGATATCGCCCATCGCCTGGTAACGGATATCACCAATCCCGCTGCTTACCGCTGTCGCCCCGTCTTCCATCGTGATGGAGCCTGCCGTAGCCTGCACGTCGATGCTTGCCCCGGACGTTTCAAGACCGCCTTGCGAGGCCTGAAGAATGTTGCCGGTCTGAGCCAATAAGGTCAATGCCCCGCTGCCGGACTTGACAGCGCTGTTGATAGTGAAGCCGGTCCCCGCTTCCAGCCGCACGTTCCCGGTCGTGTCTGCCGCCACACAATTGTAATCATCGTCGCCGTCATTCAGTGTCAAAGCACCAGTCGTGACAAGGACGATGCTTCCACCTGAGCCGGTCGCCAGATCACTCTGAGAATCATCTACGATGTCCGGTTGCGGCAGCGTGCTCCCATCGACAGTAACCCGCCAGACCTTGACCTCCACGGCATCGACTGCGATATCACCGGTCCCTGTCAGGCTGATCCCGCCGCTGCCGGCCAAGGCGCTTATCAAATCAACCGAAATCTCGAGCGGGTCCTTATTGACGCCTGATGCAC
>QMMV01000168.1 GCA_003647435.1 Deltaproteobacteria bacterium
ACGTCAAGGTCGCCTGTTTCCTGGGCATGGCGTGCGAGTATCAGGCTGTGCAGGATGCTTGATTTGCCTGAACTGTTTGCGCCGTAGATCAGGGTTAGGGGACGGACGGGAATCAGTTGCGATCCCGCAAATGCCTTGAAATTCCCAACTCGTATAGCGGTTAACATAATGGATTACCTTTTCTTGCGGCCTTTCTCCCTTTGCGAGAGTGTGCTTCCAGCGGCTGACTTGGATGCCTTGCTCGTACGGCCGTCACGCAATGTTTTAGATGCTGCAGATGCCGCCCGAGGAGACGTCGTTTTCTTCGGCGCTTTGCGTTGTGATAAGGCGCTTCCGGAAGACGTCTTCGTAGTTTTCCCAGTACTCTTACTGCGAAGCGTCTTCGATGCCGCCGAGCCCGCCTTTTTCCCTGTTACTTTTTTACCCATAGTCGTTCTCCTTGTTGTTTATAGCTTTGTCTATTCGCTTGAAAAGCAAGCTGACAAACACCAGGCGCTCAATAGCGTCAATTGCAGTCATCTGATCAACATCGCCATGACTGTAAAGATTTCGCATACCGGACATGGCCCCCATGGTCAGGAACTTGAATCCCTCCTGTTCGCTACGATCGTTGGCAGATTTCATGGCATTCAGTGCGATCTGCGGATTCCGCTCATTGAAAGTTTTCGCCATAAGGTCGCGACCGAAGGTCTTGTGGTCGTCCAAAGCATCCTGAATGCGTTTTTCAAATCGTTCCAGTGCCTTGCGAACAGCCTCGTTGAAGTGGCCGTCACGAAACATCTCGGCGATATCGTCCTTCAGCGATTTATGAAGGTCCAGACGGTCGAGAATCGCCACCAAGTCCTGCGACGGATGGCTGACCCGTGAAGCCTCGGGTATATCGATGGCTTTCAACTCCTTTCGGATTTCAAAGCCCAATGCTCCCATAGATTCGGCGATAGCATTGAGATGCTCTTCCGTAACCTGTTCGCCCTTACGCGCTTTCCATTGAACACCGCCACGAACGATCTCAAGGACGAGGGCTTTGGGTTTCCTTGGGTACCTGCGCATGAGATTAGCGAGCAGGTGAGCAATGTCGGCTTGCTTATTCCTCTGCTTTTTCCAGCAGCCTTTGAGTCTCATCTTTTCAGCGACCTGCCGAACACAGAAACTTCTTCCCGGCGAGGTGGACGGGGCAATTCTGGCCAGCGCCGCGGCGAGCCCATCGATCTGTTCCCGGCGCTGCCGCGTGATCCGCATGGTTGGTTGTTTGAGCGTTTTGGCCTTTTTACCCCGCTTGCGTGCCATCACATCACGACCTTTCGTTTGCGACTAAGCTTGGATTTGCTGGTCACTTTTTTAGTTCTCGTATTGTTGAAGGCGCCAAGTCCCAGAAAAGCGATGCGGCTTCGCATCTGCCTCTGGTTGGATAGCGACTGGCACTGGGTAGTGCAACGCTTGCAATTCTCTTTGACCAGGTCTGCATCCTCTTCCCTTCACCTTCATACTTTTCGTTGAGAAGTCCATCTTGTATTTCCGCAGATGTCCTTAAGATGTAAGCGAACAAATCCGCAATCTGCGCTAATAGAATATGCTTTGAATTTGCAAAAAAGGGCACGTCAACAATCTGGTCAAGGGCAGTCTGTTTCTTTCCCCGGTCATAATATGTATCTATCCATTGAGGAGGTTTATGAATGAGCAAGCTGAGTGTAGGTTCCTCCATAACCTCTCTATCGAAAATGAGGAGACTATGTCCCTTGGTCTTCTCTAATTTTTGATGTTGTTTCTGAATCTGGAGAACACAGTGTATTGCTGCAGTGCACCACATTGATTTGAACCTTTTAAGACGTATATCCTTATTAATCGTTACCTTAAACCTGTCTTTATCTATACTACTAAAGACACACTTATGCTTTCTCGCTTCAACCCAAGTTAGAATCGCTTCGATGATTTTCGCCCTCATAGCTCCGTCCGTCCCGTGCCAAACTCCGTTGCCCCGGTAAAACTCACGGGCATGAAATTCGTCCACACGCCTCCCGGCGGCTTCTGAGAGATATTTAAGAAAATCAGCCCAAGCATCCTTTGTGATATGCATTCGGGAGGCATCGACAATGATACCCGCCATTACGAGATAGGGTTCATTCCCCATACCGCTTTCGTCGAAATAGCAAAACTTCATGGCTGCTTCTCCTCTGCCTTTTTGGCACGACGCCCGGCGTGGCGCTTGGACTTCACCTTGGTAACACGCTTCTCAATGACTGGAGTCTCCAGCGCCTTGGCCTGCTGTTCCATCTCGGACAGCAGTTCCTTCATATGCGCTTCGCGCCACTTGGCGGTGAGGTCGCCGGTGAAGGCGCGGTGAAGCAGGCATTGCCAAATTCTATCAAGGCGTGAATGACAGACCCCCTGAGCATTTAGGAGAGGCCGAATGCTCATCGCCTGTTTTGCATACGCCTCTTGTAGCGAAGTTGGTGGAGCCAAGAACTTAAGCCGTCGTACTACCCGCATGTGTCGAGAGTACCCGAGATTCGGTATCCGATGAAGCTCCAGTTGCGTAGCCAGAAACGCAGGCACGAACCCTTCTTTTGATACAAACACCCGGCTGCCATCTGCCCCGGCAACAAAAGGGAAGTCTACATACTTCACGATCCGCGTGTGATCCCCAAATACGATAACGGGGAATCCTACACGCGTAACGAGCGATTCGTCATCACAGTAGCCAGCGATCAATTCCTTACCTTGATCCACAACAGGAAACCGTCCCGCCGGTTGGTACTCGTTCTTCTGTAGCTTTGGAAACCTTGCGGTGCGATCCTTAAATACAAGGTCAAAGGGCTTTTGCTCCCACCCCTTTGGATTTGTTGCCGGATCGCCGAACATTTTATAGAAGAGCGCGGGGAGGATGCGGGCGGCCTTGGCGTCGGCCTCGGCGCGCTTCTTGCGTAGCGCGTCCGCCTGGTCAAGTATCTCCACGATGCGCCGCTGCTCGGAGAGGGGAGGATACGGCACCGGTATCCGGTTCAAGGATGCTCGGTTTAGACACTTGCCTTTTACTGCACCGTGACACAGCGCCAGATAGTCGACCGTTTTCAATGCATAGAAAAGGTATTTGGAAACAAGATCAATACCAGGGCGGGGAGGCAGAGCGGCTATTGCCTCATTCGTGAACAAGCTGGTTCCAGCGATGCCCAACTTGCCGAGACTCAACTTGTAGCTGAGGAGAACAGTCCCCGCCGGAACCGGTCGCATTCGGGCCTTGGCCACCGCGTTATCTGTCACGTGTTCTTTTGACTCGGATACCGTTTCATCATTTAGATCCGCAATAGTCACCCAAACGTTATCACCACCGAAATACTCAGGATGCGCACGTGAAGGCGTTCTACCGGTTTCGATCTGGCATAGTTTGACGAGAGGTACTGTTGGCCACTTCATTAGTTAGCCTCCTCAGCACGGCCAGGCATATCCCACACCTTACGCGCCAATTCAGCGAGCATTACCTGTCGCTGCTCGATAGCGGCAGAATCCCACTTGTCGAACTTAATGAGGTTCTGTACCGCTCGATTAAGTTGCGTGTTGACGCCAACCTGTGGCTTTTCAGCAAGGGATTTCGTGAGAAGAAAAGAAGACTGCTTGTAACCAGGCAGCTTGTCGGCAAAGCTCCCGTTGGATACGGAGCTGTTAATCGTCTTTTCAAGTAGCGTCAGGTTGCCAAGATGAACGACATACATCCCGTATTCATCTTCCTTGTCGAAAGCGGCACGCACATCCGGACGGGGGTTGGTCGGCAGGATGTGCTCGATCTCGACTTTCTTGGTGATGTAATGGTCGAGACGGCCGTATGCCGGGTTACCCCAGGCCTGCTCCTCAATATATTGGGTAAGCTTGGCAAGGATGTAGCGCATTCGGTACTGCTGAATGCGGTCCTGGGTTAATTCACGGAAGGCAAAGTCAAAGCGATCTGCACGACTTGCCATATCCTTCACAAAGTATTTTTCGATGAAGGCATTGAGCCCCTTCTCGTCCTTGACGCCGCGCAGGTCTGCGGACCAGCGGGCGAAGTTCCGCTCGAAGGTCTTGGTGGGCTCGCGGGTGATAATATAGCAGAAAAAGAGGTTCTCTATGGCCCGGCACAGATTATCAAACAGATCGGGCGGCAAGGTCCTGCCTGCAAGTAGAAGTATGTACTGCTGGCGGAGTGCGCCGCCCAGGAGGGCGAGGTTTCGCAGATAACGGTTCTCGTTACCTTGAGCATCCTTGGAGGACAGGAAATTGGCATGAGCCTGGGCGCACTCGATAAGCCGTTCCAGGAATCCGAGCGGATCGATCTCGATGCCACATTCGGAGGAATGCGTAACGAACCAGTCGTATATTTCATCCTCGCGGATGCCTCGGTGGTAGACGATCTCGTGATGGGCCATGATATAGTAACGCAAGAATCGCAGGGGCTTCTCGCGGCAGACATCAAGCGTATCTACCAGTTTCTTCCACTGGTCTTTGAGCTTGGGGTAATCTTTGCTATCGGTCCTCATAAATAGCAGGTTTTTCAGAAGGTCCATCGCATTCAGACCAACGCCCCGGTCGTTGATGGTTTCGAAAACTTTCAGAGCATTGGCAATGGTTGGGGTAATGATCCGTATCAGCTTGACGCGGGTTGTCAGTATGCCGTGGAACTCACGAAGCCGCTTGGGATCGGTGTCGAGATTAGTGGTTAGAAACTCGTGAACGTCCTGGTAGGCTGAAAGAATGTTCCTGACCGAGGCCGTCGTTTTAGGTGTCTCACTTGGCAGGTCAGTTCTGGACGCGATCTTATCCAGTATACCCTCGCTGTCTTCGTATTGCAGTGTTACCCGGTAGCGTTCGACTTCCTCGTAGGTTCTTAGATCGGTCGCGGCATCTGCGATCTGTGAATCGAGCACCCTACTTGGTTGAGCAGATGTTTCTACGAGTATGTCGCGGATCACGCAGAGTATGAGGTAGAGGGTTGTCATTCTCTGCTGACCGTCGATTAATTGAAATGTACCATCATCGGCCTTGCAGGCGACGATGCTCCCAAGGAAGTATTCAGAGCCAGCAAGAACGTGTCTTTCTTCATCATAGAACTCGTCATAGAGGTCTTGTAAAAGCTTCTCAACTTGCTCGCGTTGCCAGACATATTCACGTTGGAAGTCGGGGACGGAGTAGAAGTCCTTGAAAAGCTCTCCGACAGTGAGGTCCTGCGATTCAATTTTCGGGGTGACAAATTCCGTCATGAGGTGCTCTCCATTTCCTTAAGCAATTTCTCGAGTCCATGAGCGATCTCGCGCTCAATGGCGAGCGTCTCACGGATTAACTCCGCCGGAT